>CAZNSV010000022.1:0-17278 GCA_964575775.1 uncultured Desulfovibrionaceae bacterium | reverse complement strand
TGGACGAATACGGCGGCGTGGCCGGGGTGGTGAGCCTGGAGGACGTGCTGGAAGAGATCCTGGGCAAGGAGATCGTGGACGAGACCGACCAGGTGGAAGACATGCGCGACCTGGCCCGGCGCCAGCGCGAACTCTTGACGAAAAGCAAATAATCCCTACACTGGGTCCAACGGAGTCCGGAGCAGGAGCCCCCTGCCGGTCCGTCCCTCAGGAGCGAGCATGACCAAGAAATCCAACAAGAGTGTTTACTTCGCCGCCCTGGGCCTGCTGGTCTGCGCCCTGGGCTTTCTCCTTTTTTCCGGTCTTTCCCAGAACAGCGTCTATTTCGTGGAGGTTTCCGAGGCCCTGGCCATGGAGCCGGCCAAGCTCGGTTCGGCGCGCCTCTTCGGCACCGTGGACGGCGAGCACATCGCGCACATGGCGAGCAACACCGGCGTGGAGTTCCGCCTGCAGGACAGCCAGGACAAGGCCAAGGGCATCATGGTGCGCTACAAGGGCGTGGTGCCCGACACCTTCAAGGGCGGCGCCGAGGTCATCGTGGAAGGCGGCCTGCTCCAGGATTCCCAGGTCTTCAACGCCACCATGCTCATGACCAAGTGCCCCTCCAAGTATGAGAAGCAAAACCGCGAAGGCTGAGCGATATTCCAGAGCACGCGGCCTGTGCGGCCAATGTTCATGACGGCGTCGGGGCTCCCCCCGGCGCCGTTCGACGTTGTGGACCCAAGCCCGCGTCGAGGGCGAAGGACTGGCGCGCCCCCTCAAGCCAGCATCCGCATCGGTCGTGCCTTATCCCACTCTTTTCCTGGAGGGGAGTTCTCAACGGCTTCATTATTTTCTTGAACTGGGGTACAGGGGAGTATGAGTCTCCACCCAGAGCAGTTGTTCATGGCCCCCCACGGTCTCGGCGAGAGTCTGCAGGGCGTCATGTCCTGCGCCGTGTTCGCGGCCTTGCCCCTGGGCGCGGCACTGCTGGACCCCACCGGGCGGGTGATCTCCGTGAACAGGGCCTTCACCGCCATCACCGGGTTTCGGCTCGTTCCCGCTGCCGAGGGTGGGCAGTGTTTCGAGAGCACCGTGCCCCACGCCTGTCCCGAGGCGGCTGCCGATTTCGAGGCGCAGCTGCGGCAGCTGGTGGCCCAGCGGGACCCCACGGCCTCGGTGCTCTGCGCGGACGGCTGCGTGCGACAGTTGGCCCTGCAACACGCCCCCGTGGGTGGGGGCTGCAGCGTGCTGACCCTGGCCGACGTGAGCGAGGCCGCGGCCGCCATGCGCACCACCCGGGCCCTGTACGACATCGCCAACGCCATCAGCGTCACCCGCGACCTCCCGGAGCTCTACGCCGCCATCCACGCCATCCTGCACCGGCACGTGGACGCCACCAACTTCTTCATCGGCGTGGTGGACGAGGAGGCGGACTGCATCGTCTTTCCCTACTTTGCCGACGAGGTGGACGACTACTACGACATCCCCAACATCAGCGACCCGGCCACGGACACCCTGACCGTGCGGGTGATCCGCACCGGCAAACCCCTGTTCCTGCGCAACCGGGAACTCATGGCGCGCAAGGCACGGGGGGAGATCGGCGTGGTGGGCACGGACCCGGCGGTGTGGCTGGGCGTGCCCCTCACGGTGGGGGGCAAGGTCATCGGCGCCATGGCGGTGCAGCACTACGCCAACCCCTTGCACTACGACGCCACGGACGTGGCCTTCATGGTGGCGGTGTCGGAGCAGGTGGCCGTGGCCATCGAGCGCAAGAAGGCCGAGGAGGAGCTCTCCAGGCTCAACGAGCAGCTGGAGGCCATGGTGGCCGAGCGCACCGCCGAGCTGGAGCTGCAGGCCAGGGAGCTGACCCTGGCCAACGAGCGCCTGCAGGAGCTGGACCGGGTCAAGTCCGCGCTGCTGTCTTCGGTCTCCCACGAGCTGCGCACCCCACTGACCTCCATCATGGGCTTTGCCAAGCTCATCCGGAAGGACTTCCAGAAGCATTTCCAGCAGGCCCCTTTGGGGGCGGAGGTCCTGCGACGCGGCGCCCGGATCCTCACCAACCTGGAGATCGTGACCCGGGAGAGCGAGCGCCTGACCCGGCTGATCAGCGAATTCCTGGACCTGGCGCGCATCGAGTCCGGGCACATGTTCTGGAACGACGAGCCCGTGGACCCGGCCCAGGCCGTGCGCGAGGCAGCCCAGGCCGTGCAGGGGCTGTTCCGGAACACCAACCCCGTGGTCCTGCGCCTGGAAGTGCACGAGCCCCTGCCCCGGTTGCGACTGGACCCGGATCGGCTGCGTCAGGTGCTCTTGAACCTGCTGAGCAACGCCGCCAAGTTCACCCCGGCCGGGGAGGTGGTGCTGTCCGTCCAGGCCGTGGAGGGGGGCGTGGCCTTCAGCGTCCGGGACACGGGCCTGGGCATCCCACCCCAGGCTCTGGAGCGGGTCTTCGAGAAGTTCTTCAAGGTGGAGGAGCACCTGCGGGGCTGCATCCCGGGCACCGGGCTGGGGCTGGCCATCTGCAAGCAGATCGTGGAACACTACCGGGGGCGCATTGGCGTGACATCCGCCCCCGGCCGGGGCAGCACCTTCACCGTGCTCCTGCCCGTTGCCTGCTGATCCTGCTCAGAGCAGGGGACCGGCCAGGCGCAAAGCGTTCTCCACAAAGCGCTGCAAGAGGGGGCGGGCAGCCCATGTGCCGGGATCCAGCGGCGTCGATCCCCCGATGTACTCCTCCTGCAGGTCGCGCAGGGCGGCGCAGAAGTCCTGGTCGCAGATGAAGAGCGAGACCTCGTAGTTCAGCCAGATGCTGCGCATGTCCAGGTTCAGGGTGCCGAACAGGGCCAGTTCGCGGTCCGCGACCACGGACTTGGTGTGCAGCAGCCCCCCGCCGTAGAGCAGGATCTCCACCCCCACCTCCAGCAGCTCGTCATAGTAGGAGCGGGAGACAAAGCGGGTCATGAGGGAATCCACCCGGGCCGGGAGCACCAGGCGCACGCGGACCCCGCGCCCGGCCGCGCCCCGCAGGGCTCGCAGCAGGGTCTCGTCCGGCACGAAGTAGGGCGTGGTCAGCACCAGCTCTTCCCGGGCGCCGTTGATCAGGGTGAGCAGCAGCTGCAGGATGCCGTCCTGGGCCCCGCCCCTGGTGATGCCGGGTCCGGAAGCCGCAACCTGCACCGCTGCCGGGCCCACGGCCTCGCACGCCGCAATGGGCAGCGTTTCCAGCAAGGGGCGCAGCGGGCTGTTGCTCTCCGTGGCCCAGTCGGTCAGCAGGGTTGCGGCCAGCGGCAGCACGGCCGGCCCCTGGACCCGGACCATGGCGTCCTTCCACTGCCCCACATGGGCTTGCTGCTTGAAAAAACGCGGATCCACCAGGTTCATGCTGCCGGTCCAGGCGATGCGGCCGTCCAGGATCACGATCTTGCGGTGCAGGCGCAGGTCGTTGCGGGCAAAGAGGAAGCGGATGAAGCCCACGGGCAGGGCGGGCAGCAGTTCCACCCCGGCTCGGCGCAGGCGCTCGGGCTGGTCGGTCTGCCACCAGGCATGCCCCCCAAGGGCGTCCACCAGGATGCGGCAGCGCACCCCGCGTTGGGTCGCGCGGAGCACCGCCTCCAGCACCGCGTCGGCCTGTCCCCCGGCGTGCCAGATGTAGAACTCCATGAGCAGGCTCTGCCGGGTCTGGTCGATGTCCTGGATCAGGGCCGGGAACACCGCCTCGGCCCCAGGGAACAGCTCCAGGCCGCAGCCATGCAGCAGAGGGGCGCCCAGGCTGCTCTGCCCCAGCCGGTCCAACCGGGCGGCGGTGGGGTTGGGGTGCTCCTGGGGCAAGGGGCAGATAGCGCTGCGCAACGCCGCGGCCGCGCTGCCCTGCTCGGTACGCAGGGCTGCCAGGCGTCGCGCCCGGCGCAGCCCCACCCGGCGCTCCCCGATGAGCAGATAGAGCAGCGCGCCCACCAGGGGCAGGGCCGCCACCAGGAACAGCCAGGCCAGGGCCGTGCCCGGCGCCGGGCGCCGCATGACCACCCGGACGGAAATGAGCAGTGTGGCCGTGAGGTGCAGGAGCAGCAGCAGGCCGTGCGTGGCGAAGTGGGGTTCCGTCATCCTGTCCTCCCTTTGGGGGCGCAGGGGCTGGGGCCACGCGGGAAGAGCGTCGCCCATGGGGGTAGGGTCCTTGTTGCCCCTTTTCCTGGGTGCGGGTCAAGGCCGTTTCCGTGGCTGTGGCAACGCCGGGACAGGAACGGGAAACGGCCGGCCGCCCTTTGTTGGGGCGACCGGCCGAAGTCGGTCCGGGGGTGAGGCGGTCTAGAGTTCTTCGCCGGTGCGCACGCGCAGGGACTTGAGGATGTCCACCACGAAGATCACGCCGTCGCCTTCCTTGCCGGTGCGGGCCGCGCCCTGGATGGTTTCCAGGCACTCGCCCACCTGGTTGTCCTGCACGCCCACCTCGATGCGGACTTTCTTGAGCAGGTTCATTTCAATGACCACGCCGCGGTAGGTTTCGGTAAAGCCCTTCTGGCGTCCGGAGCCCAGGATGTTGGTCACGGACATGCTGAAGAACTGTTTGGCATAAAGGGCCTGCTTGATGGCCGTCAGTCGCTCGGGCCTGGTATACGCTATGACCAGCTTCATATTTCCTCCTGCGTTGGGTACCGTTGTTGGCTATTCCACGGTGAAGAGCTGGAAGCCGCTGTAGGCCTCGTTGCCGTGTTCGGAGATGTCCAGACCCTTGAGTTCGTCCTCGGGGCTCACGCGCACGCCCATCACGATGTCGGCGGCCTTGAAGAGCAGGAAGCCCAGTCCGAAGGCCCAAACAAAGACCACGGCCACGCCCAGCATCTGGACCAGGAGCTGGTCGATGCCGCCGCCGTAGAACAGGCCCGTGACGCCGCCGAACTCGGGCGCGCCGAAGAGCCCCACACAGAGGGTGCCCCAGGCACCGCACACGCCGTGCACGGAGACGGCGCCCACGGGATCGTCCACCTTCAGGATGCGGTCCAGGAACTCGACGGAGAACACGCAGAGGATGCCGGAAGTGAAGCCGATGGCGATGGCACCGGCGGGGGCCACGTCGAAACACCCGGCGGTGATGCCCACGAGCCCGGCCAGGGCGCCGTTCATGGTCATGGAGGCGTCGGGCTTGCCGTAGCGGGCCCAGGCCGTGGCCATGGCCGCCAAGACGCCCGCAGCGGCCGCCAGGGTGGTGTTCACGGCGATGTAGCCGATGGTGCCGTCGGCAGTGGTGGTGGAGCCGGGGTTGAAACCGAACCAGCCGAACCAGAGCAGCAGCACGCCCAGCCCGGCCAGGGGGATGTTGTGGCCGGGAATGGCGCGGGGGCTGCCGTCGGCCGCGTACTTGCCCATGCGCGGCCCGAGCACGATGGCCCCGGCCAGGCCCACCCAGGCGCCCACGGAGTGCACCACGGTGGAGCCGGCGAAGTCGGCGAAGCCCAGTCCTTCGAGCCAGCCGGCGCCACTATCGCCCTGCCAGAGGCTGCCCCAGGCCCAGTGGCCCGAGATGGGGTAGATGAGACCGGTGATGACCACGGTCACCACGAGATAGGTGCTGAACTTGGTGCGCTCGGCAATGGCCCCGGAAACGATGGTGGCGGCGGTGGCCGCGAACACGCTCTGGAAGAACCAGAAGGTCAGGGTCCACTGGCCGTCGGCATCGGCGGGGGTCACGCCGCCCAGGGCAAAGCCCGAGGCGCCGATGAAGCCGCCCACGTCCGTGCCGAACATCAGGGCGAAGCCCACCAGGAAGAAGACCAGGGCTCCGGCGCTGAAGTCGATGAAGTTCTTCATCATGATGTTCACCGCACTCTTGGCGCGGGTGAAACCGCATTCAACACAGGCGAACCCGGCCTGCATGAGCATGACCAGGATGGCTGCCATGAGCGTCCAGAGGATGTTGCCGCTGGCCTGGGGCAGCAGTTCCACGGCTTCTTCGGCCCGGGCGATGGCGGGTGCGAGCGTCAGCAGCGCTCCCAACGGTGCCAGGCCCAGACTTTTGCGGACCACAGACTTGGAATACATATGCTCCCTCCTTGTTATGAACGGCGGCGAAATGGCGTCGTACAGGACCCGGGAGAGCAAGATGGAGGCCAAGTCTGCATTGGCCTGGAATGACGAGGAATAGTTCTCGGGGGGAGTGAAAAACGAGACTGTCTTGGCTATTATTTACATAATTGAGTAAAAAAACCGTAGAGTAAATAACCAATTTGTAAAAATAGTTGTTTTTACGCCGGGCCGCTGCCCTCCAGTCCCGGGACCTCGGCCTCAGCGCTCAGGGCAGCGCTCTCCCCGCCCTGGCCTGCCTGGCGTGCCAGCCACTGCGCCTGGCGGCAGACCCCCATGAGCAGGTTGAATTCGTTGCGCCTGAGCGGCGAACGCTGCAGAAAGCGCTGCACCGGCAGCATCCAGTAGTCCGGGTTCTCGCCCTTCAGGAAGTCCATGGCCGTGAGGGTTCGCTCCAGGGTGGCGTAGAGGGTCTGCTGTTCGGCCTGGGTGATGACCCGCGCGTCGTGCGGCCCCGCAGGCCGGAAGGGGCGCGCCTTGGGCGCGTGCTGGAAGCACTCGTACAGGATGATCAGCGCGGCCTGGGCCAGATTCAGGGATGCCGACTCCGTGGTGGGGATGCGCAGGAGCCGCCCGCAGAGGGGAATCTCCTCGTTGGTCAGGCCGCGATCCTCGGGACCGAAGACCACGGCCACCGCGAGCCCCTGCCCCAGGTGCTCGCCGATCTGCGGCGCGGCCTGGGCCGGGGTCTGCACGCCCTTGCGCCAGCCTCCGGTGCGGGCCGTGGTGCCGTACACCGTGTGCACGTCCGCCAGGGCTTCCGCCAGGGTCTCCACCACCCGCAGGGTCTCCAGGACCTTGGCACCCTGGGCCGTGGCCATAGGCAGGGCCGCTTCCAGGCTCCAGCGCTGGGGCGCCACCAGCACCAACTCGGTGCAACCCATGTTGGCGCAGGCGCGGGCCACGGCGCCGACGTTTTCCGGAAATTTGGTGCGCACCAGGACCATTCGCAGACCGTGCAACATGACATCCTCGTCAATTCGGTTGGAGGAAAAAGGTAACCGGACCGGAACCGGCACAACCAGGGCGGTTCAGGCCCGGACTCCACGCGCTGGGGGAGGAAATCCCGCGTGGGGCAGGAGCGATCAGGGCCAGACGCGCCCCGCACTGAGGGTGAGCATGGCCACGCCCAGGCCGAACTTGAGCACCATGCCGAAGAATTTGCCCCAGAAGGCACCCCAGGCCGCGCGTCGGGCCTCGGCCGGGCTGCGCTGGCGCCCCACTTCCATGATGTAGCACCCGGCATAGGCCCCGCCCAGGGCCCCGAACAGGGCGCCCAGGCCGAACAGGAAGGGGGCGCCGAGAATGGCCCCTGCCAGGGCGCCCACCATGCCGCCCAGATTGCCCTTGCCGCTGCTGCCGAAGCGCTTGGCGCCGAAATACTGCACCGTGAATTCCAGGATTTCGCCCAGGGCGGCAATGGCCAGGAGCAGGAGGATGAAGCCCCAGGTCATGGTCTCGGGGTGCCCCAGCTTCCAGAGCGCCACCAGGGCGGCCAGGATCCAGTTGGCGGGCAGGCTGAAGACGTGCAGCAGGAGCACTGCCGCCAGGAGCAACAGAAACAGGGAAGCCCAGAGGGTGGCCATGGTGCGATGCGCCTCGTTTGGAAGAGGTGAAAAGGGAAGTTGGGTTGGCTCGCCAGGCGCGAGTGCGCAGCCGACGGTCGGCAGACTCTCACAACAGGGGGGCCGGGGGGGCAACAGGCCCCCCCGGCTCTTACATTACCGATAAGCTTAAGCGCCCTTGCCGCGGTTGTCCTGCACGCGCTGGGCCTTACCCTCGCTCTTGGGCAGGGTGTTGCGCTGGACCAGCTCCACGCGGGGCGTGACCAGCAGCTCGTCGCGCAGTTTCCCGGCAATGCGCTTCTGCAGGCCGGAGAGGGCGCGCATGTCTTCCACGAAAAAGTCGTCCTTGAGCTCCACCATGACCTTGATCTGGTCGATGAAGCCTTCGCTTTCCAGCACGATGAGGTAGTTCTGCCCCACTTCGGGTATGCCCAGGAGCACCTGCTCGATCTGCATGGGGTAGATGTTCACGCCCTTGATGATGATCATGTCGTCGGAGCGGCCCGCGATGCGGTCGATGCGGCGGTGCTCCCGGCCGCAGGGGCAGGGGCCGGGCAGGATGCGGGTGAGGTCCCGGGTACGGTAGCGCAGGATGGGCATGCCCTCGCGGCAGAGGGTGGTGAGCACCAGCTCGCCGATTTCGCCCTCGGCCACGGGCTCGCCGCTGTCCGGATCCACGACCTCCATGAGGAAGGCGTCTTCCCAGAGGTGCAGGCCGTTCTGCTCCACGCACTCGAAGGCCACGCCCGGGCCGTTCATCTCCGACAGGCCGTAGGAGTTGTAGGCCTTGAGGCCGAAGAGCTCCTCGATGCGGCGGCGGGCCTCCTCGGTGTGGGGCTCGGCGCCGATCAGGGCGATGCGCGGCGGCAGGCTCGCGGGATTGAGCCCCTCATTGGCGATGTATTCGGCGAGATACAGCGCATAGGAGGGGATGATGTGCAGCACGCTGACGTTGAAGTCGCGGATGAGCTTGATCTGGCGCTTGGAGTTGCCGGTGCCGGCCGGGATGGTCAGGCAGCCCAGACGCTCGGCCCCGTAGTGGATGCCCAGCCCGCCGGTGAACAGCCCGTACCCGGCGATGTTCTGGAAGGTATCCGTGGGGCGCACACCCGCCATGTACATGCTGCGCGCCATGAGCTCGGCCCAGGATTCCAGGTCGTTGCGGGTGTGCATGATCACTGTGGGGGCGCCGGTGGTGCCGCTGGAGGCGTGCAAGCGGACCATGCGCTCCCGGGGCAGGGTCAGGAGCCCGTCGGGATAGCTCTGGCGCAGGTCGTTCTTGGTGGTGAAGGGGATGCGCCGCACATCCTCCAGGCTGGCGATGGCGTCGGGCCCGAGGCCAAGCTCACGGAAGCGCTGGGCATAGAAGGGGGAGCGCACGGCGCGCTCCACCGTGTTCTTGAGCCGCACCAACTGCAGGGCCGAAAGTTGTTCACGACTGCAGGTCTCCGCCTGATGGAAGCAGTCCATGCGCCTCTCCTTGGGCGGCCGCAGGGGCCGCGGCTTGGCAGACTCGATTGAAGGCCGGGGTAGCGTCGCTTCTCTTCTTCCCTCGTCCCCTTCCGCAAGGACCTGATGCATGCATTACCGCCACAGCGAATAGCTCGGGAAGGGGGTGCGCGAGATGTGGAACCCCTGGCTTGTGCAAAGGGGTTGTGCCTCGCTGTGCATCAATAGTAACCCGCTTCGGAGGGCGGGGGTGTCTCGGCCAGGTCCTCGAAGGCGGTGCTGGCGCCCAGAAAGGCCAGCTCCACCGTGCCGGTGGGGCCGTTGCGCTGCTTGCCGATGATCACCTCGGCCACGCCTTTGCGGGGGTTGTCCTCGTTCTTGTTGTAAACCTCGTCGCGGTAGAGGAACATGATCACGTCGGCGTCCTGCTCGATGGCGCCGGATTCGCGCAGGTCGGACAGCAGGGGGCGCTTGTTGGTGCGCTCCTCCACCTTGCGGTTCAGCTGGGACAAGGCCACCACGGGCACGTGCAGCTCCTTGGCCAGGGCCTTGAGGCTGCGGGAAATTTCCGAGATCTCCTGCTCGCGCGAGTCGATGCGGCGGCTGGCGCGCATCAGCTGCAGGTAGTCCACGATGACCAGCCCCAGCCCCTTGTCCGCCTTGAGCCGACGGCAGCGGGCCCGCAGTTCCAGGGTGCCCAGGGCCGGGGTGTCGTCGATATAGATGGGGGCGGGCGAGAGGTTGTCCGCCGCCATGTGCAGCCGCACCCAGTCGTCGTCGTCCAGGAAGCCGCGCCGCAGGCGGGCCAGGTCCACCTTGCCCCAGGAGCAGAGCATGCGCATCATGAGCTGCTCCATGGACATTTCCAGGGAGAAGACCGCGGTGGGGACGTTGGAGCCCACGGCGGCGCGCATGGCGATGTTCATGACAAAGGCGGTCTTGCCCATGCTGGGGCGTGCGGCAATGATGATCAGGTCCGAGGGCTGCAGCCCGGCGGTGATCTCGTTGAGGCGGTGGTAGCCGGTGTCCACGCCCGTGACCAGTTCCTTGCGCTCGGCGCGCTTGACGAGATCGTCGAACACGCGCTCGATGATCTCCTTGCCCGAGGAATAGAGAGAACCCTGGGTGCGCTGGGCAATGGCGAAGACGCTGTGCTGGGACTCGTCCAGGAGCTCGGCCACGTCCTTGGAGCTCTCGAAGCAGTCGCTGATGATGGTGGAAGAGGCGCTGATCAGGCTGCGGCGCACGGAACTGTCGCGCACGATGCGGGCGTGGTGCACGGCGTTGGCGGAGCTGATCACGGATTGGGAGAGCTCGGCCAGGTAGGCGGCGCCCCCGATGTCTCCCAGGCGGCCCTGCTGCTTGAGCCAGTCGCCCACGGTGACCAGGTCGATGGGCTTGGTCTTGTCGGAGAGGTCCTTGAAGCAGCCGTAGATGATGCGGTGGGCAGGGTAGTAGAAGTCATCCTCGCAGAGGATGTCCACCAGGGTGTTGAAGACGCGTGAGTCGAGAAAAACCCCCCCCAAAACCGCCTGTTCGGCTTCCAGGTTATGGGGGGGGACTTTGCGCAGCAGATCGGAAGAGGCCTGCTCCAGGACCTCGCTGACGGGTTTGTGCCCGTCGAAGGAGCCGCGTTGCTTTCTGCCTGTTCCGGACTCTTGGCCGTTCATGGAGCGGGGTGCGCCTTACTGGGCGGCGGCAGCCTCTTCCAGGATGTCGGCGGATGCGGACGGCAGGGCGGCGGCGATGACTTCTTCACCGGCCAGGTGGTCGGCATCGTGCCGGACCACGGCGACCTTGAACTCCACGGCCACGTCCTGGTGCAGCTTCACGCTGACCGTGTACTCGCCCAGGGCCCGGATGGGCTCTTCCAGGACGATCTTGCGGCGGTCCACCGACTCGCCGATGGCCTGGGCCAGGGCTTCGGCCAGGATGACGTTGGTCACGGAGCCGTAGAGCTTGTCGCCTTCGCCCACGCGCATGGGGATGCTCAGCTCCGCGGCTGCGATCTTCTCGCCCAGGGTCATGGCCTTGGCGCGCACGCTGTCCATGGCGGACTGCAGCTTGGCCCGCTCTTGAGCGAAGACACGCAGGTTGGATTCCGTGGCCGGCATGGCCAGGCCCTTGGGAATCAGGTAGTTGCGACCGTAACCGGGCTTCACGGTGACCGTCTCGCCCAGGCGGCCGAGATGGTCCACATCGGCTCTCAGGATGATTTTCATGGCGCGCTCTCCTTACAGCGTGGACTTCTTGCGCACGTGGCTCGAATGGGTGGCCGTGTAGAACAGCAGAGCCATCTGGCGGGCGCGTTTGATTTCGGTGGTCAACCGGCGCTGATGCTTGGCGCAGGTGCCGGTGATGCGACGGGCGATGATCTTGCCCCGGTCCGTGATGAACTCGGACAGGACTTCAGGGTTCTTGTAGTTCAGGGGCAGGTCCTTGTTGGCGCAGAACCGGCAGAACTTGCGGCGGGGGGTGAAACGCTTCTTGAAAGCCATGTTACGCTGCCTCCTCGGTTTCGAATTCGTCCAGCAGCACCGTGACGAACTTGAAAATGCCTTCGGTGATGCGGATGTTGCGCTCCAGCTCCTGCACGGCCAGGTTCGGCAGGGCGAACTCCAGGCGCACGTAGAAACCGCGCATGACCTTTCTCACCGGGTAGGCCAGCTCCCGCAGGCCCCACTCGTCAACCTTGAGCACCTGCCCACCCTCGCGCACGATGATGTCGCTCAGGTTCTGCACGATGCCCCCACGCTCTTCCACCGACAACTCCGGCGAAAGCAACAACAGATTCTCATACTTACGCATCACATCCTCCTTGTGGGCGTAGATGGCCCTCCCGCACGCTGGGGTCGCGGACGCGCGACAGGCGGGAGAGCAAGGCGGAACTGAATTCACTAGAGGAAACTTCGGGAAGCGTCAAGTCCCTCCGCGCGCGGCACTGGGCCTGCTCGTGCCAGGCGGTTTCTCAGGTCCCGGCCGGCAGCAGCAGGGCCCGCACGGGTGCGGCCTCTCCCGCCCCGATTTTCAAAGGGGCGCAGACCAGGGTGTACCGCCCCGACTCGACGCCAGCGAGGTTCAGCCCCTCCAGGATGCGGATCCCGGCGCCCAGCAACAGGCGGTGCACGGGAAAGTCCGGTTGGTCGCAGGGCTCCACGGAGCAGTAGTCCCAGCCCAGCAGCACCGCCCCTTGCTCTTGGATCCAGGCTGCGCCGTCCTGGGTCAGGGCGACGAAGTCCGGGCTGTAGGTCCCGGCCGCGGCGCGCCCCGTGCGGGAGTTGGCGGTCTTGCAGAGCAGGGCCTCTCCAGGCCGCAAGGGGCAGTGGCGGAATTCTCGCACCCCGACCTGTGGCCCGCAGTCGGGCAGCTCCCAGACCAGGGCCGGGAGCAGGAACTCATGGGGCGCGTAGTCCCGGAGCCGGCGCCCCCCAGGGATGAAGTGGGCCGGAAAATCCAGATGGGTCCCCTGGTGTGCGGATAAGCACAGCACGGCGGTTTCGCAGCCGTCGGTCTCGTGGTGGGCGATGAGCCTGCGTTGGGGGGGTGGATCGCCGGGCACGGTAGCGGCCTGCTCCAGGATATCCACTGAAATGTCGAGCACGTAAGGGTCCATGCCCCCTCCTGATGTGGTGCAGTCCCTTGTAAGGCCCAAGGCGTGCCCCGTCCACCGGAAAGCCGCGAGTGGGCGCTGGAGCCCACTGCAAACGGAAGACGGGGGCGCCCCTTATTAATGATGGAGGGGGCGTGTGGCGTGCAGGCGCTGGCCGCACTTCATTTAACTAACTGAAATCGCGTAAGAGTGTTCAATGGGGGCGGAGATGGACTATTATGGGTTTCTGTAGTCTATGGTTGACGCCTGTTGACACCAGTTGATTGTGGGTGGTAGGGAGCTGGTCATCCAAGGCCTGTTGAGGGAACCAGGGGGCGGAGTGCCATTGCGTCACCGCACCCAGTGACATTGGGCTGCGTGTTGCCGTCCGGAGCAGTGGCCGGTGCCGCCTCCGGAAGCAGAGGCCCCATGACGGAGAAGACGACGTTCACGCTGGTCGAGGCCGCAGAGCTTCTGCAGTGCCACAAAGAAACCTTGCGCCGCGAGATCAAGGCCGGTAATTTGCGGGCAGCGAAAATCGGTAAGGAGTACCGAATCTCCCGCACCGATCTCGAAGATTACTGGATCCTGCGTGGCGGTGGCGCTCTGTTCGAAGACTCGGTTCGCCCTCCCTTGGAGCAACGGCAGCAGCAGAAAGGCAAGAAAACCCCGGTGCAAGAGCAACTCAAACTTCCCACGTAAAGGCCCCCATGGTCGCGGCAAGGAGGGAGCAGCCATGGCCAATTCTCAGGAAACCCCGGCGAAAATGGAACAGATCACCATCGAGAACGACACGGGCGCCAACATCACCTTTATGGGCAGGCTCTACGCCGAGCACTCCTTTTTCGACGAAGAAACCCAGACCCTGACCCAGCAGCGCCTCTACGTCACCAGCACTGGCGACCAGGCCTACTCCGTGGTCACCAGCGACGGCCGGGCCAAGGAAAAGCGCGCCTACACCATCAAGCGCGAAGGCAGCCTCTGCAAGATCAACAACGGGCTCTTCGACGTGAGCGTCAATGCCGCCGATCTGCTGGCCGTGGTGCGTGGGCTGTGCGGCATGGCCGAAAACGTGGACTACGAAGACTTCCTCAAGCAGGCCACGGGCAAGGACAAGGCCGTCAACGAGTAGCGGATCTTCCCCGCGTCGTGGACGTCTCCCCGGAGGCCTGCGGCGTAGAGCCGGAGTCTTTCTCTGCTACGGCACCGTCCGGCGCCCCCATTGAGGGTGAGGCGCTGGAGCCACGGCTTCGCAGCGGATAGTGGTGGCGGATGTCCCGGCAGCGGCGAGTGCCTGCAGCTGTCTTTGGCGCTCTTGTCCAGCCGTCAGCACTCTCTTCATCTCCGTGCGTGACTGTGTGCTCGCAGGGCGTGGGTTCTGCGACCCCCTGCGGCAGTGGCTCGTTTGCAAGAGTGTGGAATTTTTCCCAACACTATTGACAGTGCGTTGCCCACATGGTGTAGGGTGCTCTTGCAGGCCCGGAACGGGTTTGTCCGGTTCACAACACCGCAAGCCACAAGGGGATGAACAATGGCGCTGAGCAAGAAGTTCCTCAAGAGCAAGCCCGTGTGCAAGGTGCTCTTCAAGGTACCCAAGGAGGCGGTGGAAGGTGCCGCAACCGTGGAACTGGTGGGCGACTTCAACGCCTGGACCCTGGGCAGCACGCCTTTGAAGCGCAACAAGGACGGCTCCTATGCCGTGCAGTTGGATCTGGAAACCGGCCGCGACTATCAATTCCGCTATGTGGTGGACGGCAAGGACTGGATCAATGACTGGGAGGCCGACCGCTACGAGTTCAGTTCGGTGGGCAACTGCGAAAACTCGGTGGTGGTGCTGACCTGAGCCCCGCCTTTTCGGCGGGTGATTACCCAGGGCCCCCGTGGCCCGGCGCTTGCCAAATCCAATTTCCCGGCGGGGGCAGAGTGTGCTGCGCCCCGCCTTTTTCTTGCCCCCGAGCGCCCCTGCGCCAAGCGCCGGGCCAGGGCCGATTTCCGGTCAGAGTCCGGCCCAGCCCGCATAACGCCGCTGCTCCGCCAGGGGCGCGGACTGCCGCGCCGCCACACAACTGCCGCGCTGAATGGCGAGCCAGAGTTCGGCGTCGCGCGGCAGTACCCGCCAGACCCGATCCATCTTGAAGGCCGGGAAGTTACGCTCGCGGATCCATTTGTAAAGGGTCTTTTTGGAGCAACCCATTTCCCCTGCGATGTTGTCCAGTCCGGATATGACGAGTTTGCCCATGGGTTCAGCCCCCGCTGTGAACCCGGAGCCGCATGGGGCGCTCCGGGCTGCTGTGCACGTGCCGGACAGGCCTGCCGAGACGGTGGGGGGCGATCCGAGGCTCCACCCCCCCTGCCTGGTACCAGCCGTCACCCTTGACTTGCCCGCGCATTGTTGTACGCTCCAAGAGCATCTGCGTAAGTGTATTCAAAACTTGGTTCTGCAATGGCTTTGGCAAGTAAAGGATGAACTAGGAAATGTCAAGCAAAAACGTATTCGGCAATGATAGTTCGCCAAAGGCGTACAACGGGTCTTCGGATGTGGCCGCGGTCCTCGCCAGGATGCTGCAGGGCACCGGTGCCGGGACCCAGACCGAGTTGGCGGCATTGCTGGAGATCGGCAAGGCTGCCATTTCCGATGCCAAGCGCCGCAGCATTGTCCCGGCCGACTGGTATCTCAAGCTCTGTCGCCCCCCGTTCTATCTCAATCCACTCTGGCTGGAGAGCGGCGTGGGCGCCATGCAGCTGCCTTCGGCCGCGGCCGAGAACACCGGAGGGGGCATGGCCGAGGGCATGGCCGCCTATGGAGAGGCCGTGCCGGAGACGCACCAGTCCGTGCCCCTGGCCCGGCCCAGACCGGCCGGGGACGGGGGGTTGGAGCAGGGTGAACCGGCCCGGCAGTTCCTCTTTTTGCGGGCCTGGCTGGAGGAGCGCGGCACCCCCGAGCGGATGAAGCTCCTGCGCATCATGGGCGAGGCCATGCACCCCACGCTGCGGGACGGGGACCTGGTGCTGCTGGACGAGGCCCAGCAGGACATCCACGAGGGCAACATCTACGTCCTGCGCATGGACGGACAGATCGTGGTCAAGCGGCTGGCCAAGCGGCCGGGCAGCATCCTGCTCATCAGCGAGAACCGGGCCCTGTACGAGCCCCTGGACGTACCCTATCCCAGCGCGGGGCTGGCCGTGATCGGCCGCGTGGTCTGGTTTTCCCGGGAGATATGATTTTTCGGTGCAGTGTCTTGACAGCCTCCGGAGACGCGGAGAATATGACCGCATGATGTCGCACCCCGCAGTTCGCGCAGTTCCCGCTGTCCCCGCAGTCCCGGTCGCCCCCGTCGTTCCCGTCGGTGGGCCCCTTTCCGTTCCCGCGCGTGGGGCGCGTCGCCTCCGGGGGGCAGCTCTGCCAGGGGTCGTGCTGGTTCTGGTCGGCCTGCTCCTGGGCTCCGCCTTGCCGGTTTGGGGGGCCAGTCCGGGCGGGAGCTATCTGCTCTACGGGCACGTGGACGAGTACGGCATCGTGCATCTGCAGGAGCGCCAGGCCGCCAAGCCCTACGTGCTCATCTACCAGGGGAGCACGCGCCCCAAGCTGAGTCTGGCCGCCATCCGTCGTCTGATCCAGGAGCGGGGGGGTGCGGTGCAAGCCCGCAACGAGCCCTGGATCAAGCAGCACGTCCTGGCCTGGACCCCCAAGCGCGCCATCAACCCCAGGGGAAAGGGCGCGCCGGACAAGGCCCTGCAGCAGGCCATTCGCGCCGCGGGGGTCAAGCACAGCGTGGCGCCGGGCCTGATCTACGCGGTCATCGAGCAGGAGTCGGGATTCCAGGTCACGGCGGTCTCGCCCAAGGGCGCCCAGGGGCTCATGCAGCTCATGCCGGACACCCAGAAGTACCTGGGCTGCAGCGACCCCTACGATCCCCTGGGTAACCTCGATGCCGGAACCCGCTACCTGCGGGAGCTGCTCACCCGCTACAAGGAGCTGCCCCTGGCCCTGGCGGCCTACAATGCCGGTCCGGCGGCCGTGGATCGGCACAAGGGCATCCCCCCCTACGAAGAGACCCGCAACTACGTGCAGACGGTCATGGCCCGCTACCAGGCCCTGCAGGGCTGGTGAGTTGGAGCGTAGCTGCCTGGAATGATTGGTGGTGAAGATCCTGCTTGCGTTGCGATCAAGAGCGGATTATTCTTATAGTTTGGCTTGACGGACGAGGAACTCTCGACCGGCTGCGGGCAGCGGCGTCGCCGCGACCCCGACCAGCCGGTTTCTATCAGGTTCGCATGTCTCAGGAGGATGATCGGCATGTACGACGCAGGAAAAACTGATGCTTTCAGCAAGTTGATTTTCGTCCTGGCCAGGGGCGTTTCCTTTCTCATGGTGGCGGTGTGCTGCGTCGCGTTCGTGGTGGGCGGGATCATGTACCTCAACGCCGGGCCGGAACGCCTCCAGGCCCCGGAGTTCAAGTCCTTTCTGCCCTATCTGGGCCTGCCGGGCGAACGCCCCGTGGATCAGGACTTCTCCAGCATCGACACCAAGCGGGCCATCGAGAACAAGTACGACCAGCACATGAAGCGCATCGTCACCGAGTTCTCCCGGTTCGCGCGCCTGCCTCCGCCCGAG
>CAZNSV010000021.1:0-17475 GCA_964575775.1 uncultured Desulfovibrionaceae bacterium | reverse complement strand
CGACGAAGCCTCGCTCATGTCCCTCTGGGAGAAGTACGCCCAGCAGGTGCAGCGTTTTGAGCCCACCAAGCGCTGGGAAGAGGCGTCCCTGGTCCTGGGCATGATCCAGGCCCTGCGTTGGAAGAACCAGCTCTTCAACTACCACTGGTCCCAGGCGGCCAAGCCGGACCCGTCGGACCGCCCCCGCCTGCAAAGCGCGGACAGCCTCATGGACGCCATGGCCCTGGAGCGATCAGGAGAGCGGTCCGGTGCGGACAAGGGGCTCGCCAACGGCGAAGGCGCCGCCGGAGAGTCCGTACAGCAACGGACCAAGGTGTTGCGCTTCCGGCCGCGCGAGACGGACGATCCCGTGTAGGATGTAGTAGTAGTAGCGCACGCTGTCCACGAAGCGCACGGCTTCGCTGCCCCGACAGGTTCCGTGGGCGGCGTCCTTGGCGAAGCGCTCCTCTTCCAGCAGGGGGAAGACGGTCTTCAGTTCGTGCCAGGTGCGCCCCCCCAGACCCAGACGCTTGGCCAGGGCCACGGCATCGCGCAGGTGCCCCAGGCCCTGGTTGTAGGCCGCCAGGGTGAAGCACCAGCGGTCGAAGGGCTCCAGATCCAGCTCCTCCAGGCGGCCGTAGGCCAGGCCCAGGTAGTCGCTGCCGGCGCGGATGCTCTCGGCGGGGTCGAAGGGGTCCGCGAGCTTGAAGTAGTCTGCCGCGGCGCTGGTGAACTGCAGCAGCCCCTTGGCGCCCCGGTGGCTCTTGGCCTGCGGATCGAAACGCGATTCCTGGTAGATGAGCGCCGTGAGCAGCAGCGGGTCGATGCCGTGCCTGCGGCTGTGTCCGGCAATGAGGTCCGCGTATTGGGGCAGCGCCTCGTTGATGGTGCGGTACAGGGTCTCCAGCTCGTAATAGGGCGTCTCGCCGGGAAAAAATCCGAAATAGCGCTCGGTGAGTTCCGCGAGCCGCGTCTCGGTGCGGTGGTAGGCCCAGAAGGAGGCCATGGCCGCGCTGAAGTGGGCGCTGTGCTTGCGCCAGTACCAGCGGCTGGGCACCTCTTCCGGCAGGGTGCGGGCGGACTGCAGGCCCAGGTAGAAGGGCTGCCAGAGCTTGAAGCGCGCGTCGGCCAGGAGCGCCACCGGCGCCGTGGGCCCCTGCAGGCTGTTGAGCACCGTAGGCATCTCCACCCGGTGGGGCACCCGGGTCAGGGCGGCGGCCCCTCGGCCGTTCAGGTGCGGCTCCAGATACGGGGCCAGCCGCAGCTCCAGCTGCGGGTTGTGGGGCATGAGCAGGTGCCGGACCTCGGGAAAGCGGTCCTGCCCCTGAAAGCGGGCCTGCACCAGCACCGGCCGGTAGTGTGCGTAGGCCGGTCCGGCCACCACGGACGCCCCTTGCGGCAGACCGGCGGCCAGGTCTCCGCCGTGCCCCACCACGAGGTCGGCGCGTCCCTCCCTGAGGGCCCGCAGGGCCTCCTCGGGGCCTTCCGAGGGCAGCCATTCCACGACATAGCCCGCGCCCTGGGCAAAGGACGCCACCAGTTCCTGCTCGAACCCCGGGCCAAAGGGTGAAAGTTCCCCGGCCAGGCGTTCCTGCTCGGCGGCCATGACGCGCAGCACTTCCGGACCGGGGCGCACCTCGACCCTGACCAGGTCTTCCCGGTTGCGGTCCAGCTGCTCTCCTGCGACAAAGACCGCCAGCAGCAGGCAGACAATGAGATAGGGCCGCGCATCGCGGCTGGCTCGGTTTCGCATGGTAGAATGAGGTAATCGTGAACGTACGGCCGGCCCCGGCATCCTCGGCCCGCCGTCACCGGCCCGGGGCTGTCGCTCGGGGGCCGGTATTGACTTTACGCACGCCTGTCTTTAAGCACACGATGCCGCTTCACGCGCGGCCGATCAGCTCAGGCGGCTTTGGGAATGCATACTCTGGCAGAAGGAGAGCGGAATGTCAAATATCGTGATCATGGGTGCGCAATGGGGTGACGAAGGCAAGGGCAAGGTCGTGGACCTGCTCACGGCCAAGGCGGACGTGGTGGTCCGCTTCCAGGGCGGCAACAACGCCGGGCATACCCTGGTCGTTGGGGGCGAGAAGTGCATCCTCCACCTCATCCCCTCCGGCATCCTGCATCCCGACAAGCTCTGCCTCATCGGCAACGGCGTGGTCCTGGACCCCTTCGTCTTCTGCCGCGAGATCGACGGCCTGCAGGCCCAGGGCATTGCCGTGGGGCCCGAGCGCCTAATGATCAGCAAGAAGACCCACTGCATCATGCCCTACCACCGCGCCCTGGACGGCGCCCGGGAGCAGGCCTGCAGCACCGACAAAAAGATCGGCACCACCGGGCGCGGCATCGGCCCCTGCTATGAGGACAAGATGGCCCGCGTGGGCATCCGCGCCGGGGACCTGGCCAATCCGGCCCTGCTGCGCGAGAAGATCGCCCGGGCCCTGCAGGAGAAGAACGCCCTGCTCACCGGGCTCTACGGCTGCCCCGCCCTGGATCCCGAGCAGGTCTTCGCCGAGGTCATTGCCGTGGCCGAACGCATCGTGCCCTATCTGGGCGATGTCTCCACGGCCCTGCAGGAGGCCAACCAGGCCGACAAGACCGTGCTCTTCGAGGGCGCCCAGGGCACCCTGCTGGACATCGACCACGGCACCTACCCCTTCGTGACCTCCTCCAACACCGTGTGCGGCAACGCCGCGGCCGGTGCGGGATGCGGCCCCCGCAGCCTCACGCGCATCGTGGCCGTGGTCAAGGCCTACACCACCCGCGTGGGCAGCGGCCCCTTCCCCACGGAGCTTTTCGACGCCGTGGGCGACCACATGCAGGCCACGGGCGCGGAGTTCGGCGCCACCACGGGCCGCAAGCGCCGCTGCGGCTGGCTGGACGCCGTGCTGCTGCGCGAGGCCGCCCGGCTCAACGAGCCCACCGAGATCGCCCTCACCAAGCTCGACGTGCTCAGCGGCCTGGACGAGCTCAAGATCTGCGTCGCCTACAGCTACCAAGGGGAGCGGATCGACTACCCGCCCCAGGAAGAAAACAGCCTGGCCGCCGTGACGCCCATCTACGAGAGCCACCCCGGCTGGCAGGAGGACATCTCCGGCGTGCGCCACTGGGACGATTTGCCCGAGGCCGCCCAGCGCTACATCGAGCGCATCGAGCTGCTCACCGGCGTCTGTGTGGGGCTGGTTTCCGTGGGACCGGACCGGGAGCAGAACCTCTACCGCGAGTAGGGGCGACCATGACAACCCTGGCGCCCCTGTCCGCCGACCCGACCCTGGAGCACGAGCCCAGGGTGCGCGAGCTGCTGCAGCGCCTGGCCCCGGCGCCTCCGCAGGTCCTGCTGCTGGAGGGCGGCACCCCGGCGCTGCGGCGGGCCGCGGCCCAGCACTGGAGCTGCCTGCTCAACTGCGAGGCCCCCACCGGGCAGCGCCCCTGTCTGCACTGTCACGTCTGCACACAGATGCAGGCCGACACGCACCGGGACTTCAGGCTGCTGGACGGGGAGGCCGGCAACATCTCCATCGACGAGGTGCGCGAGCTGCGCAGCGTCCTGGGCGAACCGCCCCGCGAGGCGCGGCTGCGCATGGTCATCCTCTTCGAGGCCCAGGTGCTGCGCCAGGAGGCGGCCAACGCCCTGCTCAAGACCCTGGAGGAGCCGCGCCCCACCACGCGTTTCGTGCTCTGCGCCCCCCAACGGGAGCGCCTGCTGCCCACCCTGGTCTCGCGCAGCTGGGTGGTCACCCTCGGGTGGGGCGATCCCCTGGCCCGGGACGAGGAGCCGGAAATTCGGGACTGGCTGGCGGCCCTGGCCCAATGCGGCCAGGACGGCCGGGGTTGGATGGCCCGCACCCAGGGCAAGGGCGCCGTGGACCAGAGCCTGGCCCGCGCGGTCTACCTGGGCTGTCAGCGGGAGCTGTTGCGCGCGCTCACGGGCCGGGCACAGACCGGGCAGGCCGGTCCCCTGGCGCGTCTGCTGGCCGAGCGCCTGCCCCCCGTGGGGTTGCGTCGCCTGGACGAAGCCCTGGCCCACGGACTCCAGGCCCTGGACCAGACGGTGAACCCGGCCCTGTGCCTGGACTGGCTGGCCGTGACGCTCTACCGCATCCTGCGCTGACCCGCCGCCCCCGCGCCTACTTCTGCTGCAGAATCAGCAATTCCTTGAAGCCGTGCTCCCGCTTGAGGCGGTCCTGGGCCTCGCGGGCCGCGCCCACCCCCCGGAAGGGGCCGAAGAGCACCCGGTACCAGATGCCCTTGGAACCCAGGTTGATGGTGCCCACGTATACCGCCAGCCCCTTGTCCCGCAGCTCCGCCACCCGGCTCTCGGCCTGCTCCCGCTTGGGAAAGGAGCTCTCCATGATCGAATAGTGGGTGGCGCCCACGGCAAGATCCTCGTCCGGCGCGGCAGCCGAGGCCACCGTGGGGGCGCTCGCCGCCGCAGGCTGGGGAGTGGCAGCCACCGCTGCGGGAGCTGCCGGTTCTGCCGCTGGGGCGGGGGTCTCGACCGGAGCGGGGGCCGGTACGGGGGCCGAAGCTGAGGTCGAAAGGGGCGGAACATCCTGCGGGGCTTCCCCCTGCACGGCAGCAACTTCAGGCGTTGGTGGCGTTGAGGAACTTGCCACGGCTGCCGTGGGCCGCGCCACCGTGGGGGGCGCATCCACACCGAATTCCGGCTGGGGCTGGGGCTGGGGCTGGGGCTGGGGCGAGGACTGGGCCTGGCTCTTCTCCGCCAGGGCCTGCAGCGCCGCCTCCATGTCCCGCTGTTGCCGCGCCGTTAGTTCCGCGTCGCCGCTCGTCTCTTCCGCCACCGGAGCGGGCACCGGTACGTCCGCCCCCCCTTTGACCACGGGGGTGAGCTTCACGGCCTGGGCATGGGCCTGGCGCAAGGTGGCCACCACCAGGGGCTGGCGCTCCGGTCCGCCCAGGGTCAGGGCCTCGTCATGAAAGAGCTTGGCCTCGTCGATGCGGCCGCGCACGTGGTAGATGGCCGCCAGAAAGGCGTAGGGAATCCAATGCTTGGGCGCCAGGGTCCGGGTCTGCTCAAAGGCGTTCACGGCCTCGTCCAACAGCCCCAGCTGGAACGCGGCCATGCCCGCCCCTTCCCAGGCAATGGCCAGTTGGGGGTCCAGGCGCACGGCCTCGCGGAAGCGCTGCAGGGCCGGGTCCCACTCGTCCCGGGCAAAGTGCGCGAAGCCCTTGCGCCAGGCCACGGAAGCGGGGTCCGCACCCTCGGCCAGGGCCTTGTCGTACTCCGCCAGGGCCTGCTCGAAGTTGCCGGACTGGAAATAGGAATCCCCCAGTTGCTCCTGGTGGGTGCTCGGCACCGGAGGTTGCGGCGTTGTCTGCCGCAGACAACCGCACAGGGCGAGGATCAGGAGCGGGAGCAACAGGCGGGACACGGACCTTGACATGGGACCTCCTTTTCCTGCGCGCGGCCCTGGGCCGGAGCCGCTCAGACCTTGTGGATGACGTGGGTCACCACGCCCCAGACCTCGAAGCCGGTGTCTTCCGTGATCTCGATTTCCGGATAGTCCGGGTGCTCGGGCGCCAGAAACAGCCGCTTGCCCTGCAGCCGGATGCGTTTTACCGTGAGTTCGCCGTCCAGCGCCGCCACCACGATGCGGTTGTGCGCGGGCTGCACGGCGCGGTCCACCACCAGGATGTCGCCGCTGGCGATTCCGGCGTCGCGCATGGAATCCCCGCTCACCCGCACGAAGAACGTGGCCTCGGGGTGTGCGACCAGGTGCTCGTTGAGATCCAGGGTCTTGTCGATGAAGTCGTCGGCCGGAGAGGGAAAGCCCGCCGCAACCCTGGCCAGATACAGGGGGAGCGCCACGGCCGTGCGCTGCTCGAAACCCAGAATCTCCAGGCCGCGCAGGCGCAGACCGGACTCGGCGTCCTTTTCCCGTGAGTGCCGCATGGCTGTTCCGTATGTCAGTTTGCCGCTTTTCTCCAGAACTTTTTTAGAGTAAGCGCCGTTCTTATGCAAGAAAGCCCAGCCTCCCCCGCAGCGCCCCCCCAGCCTTTGGACCCCCGCTTGAAACTCGTCCTGACCCTGGGGTTCGGGCTGCTGCTCTGGTACGGCGGCCCCTGGGGGCAGGCCCTCATCGGCAGCGGGCTGGTCCTGCTGCACCTGCGCCAGGGGCTGCGGGAGCGCGGTCGTCTGCGCCTGCTGCGCGCCGGAGCCCTTTTCGCCCTGTTCTGGACCCTGGCCGCCTGCCTGCTGGGACTCTGGCAGGGGCTGGACTGGCTCCCGGCCCTGGAACGCGGCTTCTGGCTCGGCCTGCGGCTGTTCCTGCTCCTGCTCCTGGGGCTGGCCCTGGCCCTGGGCAGCTCGGCGCGCGAGCTGGGGCTGGGGCTCAGCTGGTACCTGCGCCCCTTCCTGCGGGAGCGGGCCTGGCTCCCGGCCCTGGCCCTGGCCCTGATGCTGCACTTCCTCCCCCTGACCCTGCAGACGCTGTTCACGGTGCGGCGCATGGACGCCCTGCGCGCCCCGCAACGCCCCTTGTGGCTGCGCTGGTCCCTGCAGGCCCAGACCGCCCTGCGAGTGCTGGCCCAGAGCGCCTGGCAGCAGACCATGGCCCTGGCGGCGCGCGGGTTGGACTCCCCCGAGGCCTGGCAACCCCGCTTCGCGCCCCAGCCTGGGGCCTGGATGCTGGGCTTGCTGCTCCTGGCCCTGGGCACCGGAGCGGCACTGTGCTGAGGCTTGCCCTGACGGCGCTGCTGCTGCTCCTGCTCACGCCCCCCGTGGGGCTGCAGGCGGCCGAGGTCCCGGTGGCCAAGGACCTGGAGGCCCTGTTCGGCATCGTGTTGGGGCGTCCCTGCCAGGCCTGCACCCCGGAACAGGAGGTCGCGGACGAGGAGGACGGGAGCGGCGTGCGCCGTTACCAACTCGGCCCGCCGGAACCGGATCCGCGCTTCGCGCTCTATCAGGTCCGGGTGGAGGCCGCGAGCGGCGCGGTGCTGGACGTCACGGGCGTGGCGCTGCTGCCCTCGGAGACCGAGGCCCGCGCGGCCTTCGTCGCCCTGGAGCAGGCCTTCGCGAAGAGTCTGGGCGCGCCCAAGCCCGGGGACAGCCGCTCGTCCCACGACACCGAGCTGCGCATCTTCCGGGACGGTTCCGGGCAGCGCGTCCTGACCCTGGTCCTGCGCCAGGAGCTGCTGGAGCGGCGCTGGGTGCTCTCCTGCAACGCCATGGATCGCAAGGTCTTTGCCAAGGTCCGCAAGGAGCGCCCCCTGCGCTGAAGCAGGGGCGCCTCAATCCCCTGCGCCGCGTTTGCGGGGGTAGCGCGAGAAGCCGGGCTGCCTGGTCAGCCGCCACTTGAGCCGCAGGCGGTACAGGTACGTGAGGGGCGCCTTGACCGGCCGACACTCCCCGGCCAGGGCCTTGTCCGGAAAGAAAAGCAGGTCCAGCACGTGGCAGGTCTTCATTGAGGCGCCCAGGAACAGGGTGCAGCCGGAGCAGTAGGTGATCACCAGACGCTCCCCCGCCTCCCCGCGCCGCAGCTGCGTCCAGTTGGCCGCGAACTCCGGCATCATGTGGCTCACCGAGCCCCCCTCGCCGCAGCACAGGGTGCGCCCCCGCTCGTGCTGCAGGGGCCAGATGTCCAGGCCCGCCGCCGTGATCAGTTCCCGCACCGCGCCCTGGGTCTCGCCGCGCCCCCGCAAGGGGCAGGGGTCGTGCACGCAGACCGTCAGGCCCCGGGCCGGCGCCTGCCAGCCCCACTTGTCGCGCAGCAGCTCATAGAGCATGCGCGTCTCCAGGGGGCGACCGTACTGGCTGAAGACCTTGTAGCAGTTGGGGCAGGCCGTGAGCACCCGCCGGACCCCCTGCTCCAGCAGCATGTCCCGCAAGGGTGCGAAGCGTCCGAGAAAATCGTCCTGACGCCCCAGGTCGTGGGAGGGCTTGGCGCAGCAGTCCAGGACCACGCCCAGGCCGGGCACCTGCTCCTGCAGCCAGGGCAGCAGCCGGGCCAGGGCCGACGGATGGGTGCCGGGCAGGCTGCAGCCGGGGAAGAACACCGTGTCGCAGGTCTCGGGCAGGGCGCAGAGGCTGAAACGGGGCGAGGCGCCCCGCTCCTCGTAGGCCAGAATCCGCTTGTGCTGCGGGAAATCCCCCTGCCAACGGGCCACGGCCTCGCGCCGCAGCTCCAGGAACAGGGTCGCCGGTTCCAGCCCCTGGGGGCAGACCGCGCCGCAGAGCCCGCAGAGATGGCAGGCAAAGGGCATGGCCAGGTGCTGCGGGTCCTCGGGGTCGAAGCGCAGGGCAATGGCCTGGGGCAGGCCGTAGGTCCGCAGAAAGGCGCAGTCCTTGGCACAGGCGCCACAGGCGATGCACTCGGTGGCCACGCGTAGCAGCAACTGCTCCAGGGGCGCGCCCACCCGCCCCAAGGCTGCGGGTTGCGGCACTTCGGCAGGCGGGGTCCGTGCGCTCATGGGCGCCCCGGACCCCGCGAATGACCAATGCTTTCCATGCCACCGGGCCATAGCAGAGCCCGGAGGTCAGGACAAGCTGTCTGCCTCATGGCGCGGACGGCTTGCCCCCCCTGCTTGACGCGTCCTCGGGCGCGGCGGCTTCCAGCAGGAACTCGTCCTCGGCGGGCTGTGGTTGTTGCGGCGCGGGACGCCTGCGGCGCTCCACCGAGCGCAGCACCCCGCCCCGGGTGTAGCAGTCCCACCCCCAGCGCAGCCAGGAGAACAGGGACACCGCCAGCCACAGGGACCAGGCCAGCATCACCAGCCGGAAGCCCCAGAGCGGCGCGCTGTGGATCACGGGCTGGGGCAGGAGCCCCGCCACCCGGTCCTGGGTCCAGACCAGCCGGAAGTCCGTGGAGCCGTTGCCCGCCACCTGCATGTCCGGCAGGCCCAAGAGCCCCCGCTCCACCGCGGAGTAGAGGGCCGCCAAGCCAGCCAGGACCACGAGCAGCAGCACCAGCTGCACCACGTTGAACTTGAACCAGCCCTTTTCCGGGTAGTATTGCTCCCGCAGGCCCAGCAACGGCAGCCAGGCCACGGCCTGCATGGCCGACAAGGGGGGCAGTTGCGTGAGCCCCACGGCCAGCAGGAACCACTGCCAGCGCCGCAGCCGGGTCCAGGGCAAAAAGCCCAGGGCCGTGGCGAAGATCAGGGCCGCGGGCAGATAGGTCCAGTACTGCACCGCCGGCCCCAGCAGGGGACCGCCCCCAGCCCAGAGAATCCAGCGATCCTGGGGCAGTTCCTGCACCACCACGGCGTTCACGGCCGGGTGCCGCAGGTCCACCGTCGGGGCCTGGACCCGGAACAGGTCCTCCCGGGGCTGCCGCCAGCGCAGCAGGAGGTCCGTGACGCCGGGCTGCACCGGGAACTCCACCAGGCCGGGCTCGCTGCCCACCAGGGGCAGGTCCCGCCCCTGGGCCGTGAGGGCCGTGAGCTCCGCCTCCGGGGGCAGGGCCACGGTATGCCGCCCCCCCTTGGCCGCGCGGATGCGCAGCACCAGCTCGTTCTCATCCAGCCGCCAGCCCACCCGCTGGGTGAGCTGCGCGCTCTCGATGGTCATGGACATGCCAGGGGCGGTCTCGGGCCGCGACACGGCCACAGTGACGCTCTCCCCAGGCCAGGGGCGCCAGACCGGCCGCCGCCGCCCGTCCGGCCCCAGCTGCTCCGTGGGCGCAATGCCCGCGAACTCCAGGTGCCAGATCTGGGCCGGGCTCAGGCTCCAACGCTCCAGCCAGGGCACGGCCTCGGGCGCCCGCAGCACCAGTTCGTCCGTCCGGGCCAGGCGCGACTGCCAGACCACCTCCAGCTGGGTGGGACCGAACTGCAGCTGGGCCTTGCCGTCCTGCACCCGAACCTCCTCGCTGAGCACGGACTCGCCCGGCAGCAGCGGCACTTCCAGGTGCAGCGGCTCCCCGGGGGGGCTCACCCGCCGCACCACCGTGCCCGCCTCCCACTCCAGCCCCAGGGTCAGACTGCGCTCCACCTGGAAAAAGGGCGGAATGCGGTAGCTTTCCTGCTGTTGGGGCTGGGCCTCGCTGTCTTCGGCCTTGTGCCTGGCCAAGCGCAGGGAACCCTGAATGGCCCCGGACGGGTCCAGGCCCTGGACGATCCAGCCCGGCGCCGTCACCACCCCCTGCCGGGTGCCCAGGGGCAGGGCCACCTGGAAGCTCAGCCCCGTGGGGACCGCCCCTTCCAGGAGCACCTGATGCACCCCCGGCTCCAGGGCCAGGTAGAGGTCCTCGCCGCGCCGGGTCAGCTCCCCGGCAGGCACGCCGTCCACATACACGGCCTTGGGCTGCCAGCGCTCCCCGATGCGCGGCAGGGGCACGGCGGTCCAGGCCCCGGTGTGCACCTCCAGCAGTAGCCGCAGGGCGCCGTTGTCCAGGGTCAGCTCCAGGCGCGGGCTGCTCACGCAGTGGGGGAAACAGACCTCGGGCTCCAGCAGGCGCTGCCGCAACTCCTCCAACATGGTTTGGGGCGGAAAGAGGCCTCCGTTGTCGGGCCAAGGCCAGGCCGGGAGCGCGGATTGCGGCGCGTCCGGCGCAATCGGGGGCTGGGCCAGGGCGCTGCCCACGGTCAGGAAGCCGCAGAACAGCAGCGCGGCCAACCCGGCCGCCACCGCCCCCGCCCTCCCGAAGGATTCGGGACGCCGGAAGGTGCCGAGATCGACCAAGGGACGCAAGAGCAGCAGCAACAGCAGCACCCGAGCCAGGGACAACCCCAGCACCCAGCCCGGCGAAAGCAGGGTCAGGAGCAGGGTCTCGTCCTGGGCCACGGGGCCGTTCCAGCGCAGGTGTACCGTGCGCCAGTGCCAATCCGGCAGACCCGGCCCGGTCTGGACCAGGGCCTCGGGGTCGTACATCAGGGTCTCGGCCTTGCGCTTGAGGTAGCCGCCGCCCGGTGCCGCGGGCACGCTGCCCAGGGCCCTGGGCGCCGGGACCGCCTCCTGGGGGTAGTCCGCGCCCTGCTCCATGGCCGTTTCGGGCATGATCATGGCGTCGTTGACGGCCTTGCTCCGCATGGCCGTCATGGGGCGCATGGTCCCGGCGTCGTAGACCTGCTCCAGCTGCGGAAAGATGCCCTGGTTCACCTGCTGGTAGACGAAGGGCACGGCAATGCCCACCAGGGAGACCAGGGCCACGGCGTAGAGCCAGAGGGCCAGGCGCTGCCCCGTGCGGTAGCCCGCCAGCCGTTCGCTCTGGGCAAAGAGCCGGCAGAGACCCAGGGCCGCCAGGAGGAAGAGCCAGACCAGGCCCGGCGCGCCCGGCTCCTGCCAGGCCAGCAGCAGAAAGAGGAAGGCCACGAACCCCACGCGCAGGTTGCGCAGGCGCACCACGGCGATGACGATGACCAGACAGAGAAAGATGTCCAGCAGGGTCCAGCGGCCGATCCAGGAATCGGAGACGCTGTCCGGCCCTGCCGCGGCAAAGAGCCGCCAGCCCGGCGGCAGGTGCAACGTGGCGCTGACGCTGTCGAACTCGCGGTCCCAGCCCGTGCTGGGCAGGGTGTCGGCGAAGTCCTCGTAGCGGGCCTCGGCCGTGAGCTGCAGGGCGCTCTGGCGCAGCTCCACGCCGGGCCAGGCTTCCGGGCCCAGCAGGACCACGGGTTCGTCGCGCCCCTGCAGGGTGGCGCGGCCCAGCTCTCCTGGTGGCAGCATGCGCAGGGTCCAGTGCTCGCGCAGCTGGCCTGCGATGTGGTCCTGGACGCTCACCCCCTGGCCGTCGTAGTCCAGCCAGATGGTGCGGGCGATGCTCAGCCCCTCGCTGAGGCCCTCGGGCGCGCCCCGGTGCATTTCCCGGAAGTGCAGCGCGCTGCCCGGCTCCATGAGATAGGCGGGAAGCCCCTGCCAATCCAGGGGCAGGTCCGTGGTCTTGGGGTCGATGCCCGGCGCGCCCAGCACCTCCACCACGCGCAGGTCGTCCCGGGCCTGGAAGGACCAGTACTCGCGGCCGAAGTCCGCCGGGGAGGGCCCCAGCCCCTCCACCCGGCCGGGCAGGCGCGAGGTGATGCGCAGTTCGAAGCTCCCGGGCCGGGCCTGGACAAAGAGCCCGCCCTCCGGCGCGAAGCTCAGGGGCAGGGGGCTGTCCACGGCCAGGGGTTCGGAATCCGCAAAGAGCACCCTGGGCAGGGCGATGCGCCGGGCCCGGCCGGATACGTCCAGACGCAGCAGGGTCGTCACCTGCAGGGGCATGTCGTCCCGCACCAGGCGGTAGATGCGCAGTTGCAGGGCGTCCTCGGGGCGCTCGGCGGCCTCCTCGGCCCGGCCCGAAAGCCGCAGCCGACCGTCCGGCCCCAGATCCGGGAATGGTTCCGGCCCCTCCTGGCGCAACAGGGACACCAGCCCCGTCTCCGCCGGGAGCTGCAGCACCTCCGGGACCTCCGCCCAGGGCAGAAAGCCCTGGATGCGCCACGCCCCCGGTTGCAGCAGCAGGGTGGGGACCCCGTCTTGCTCCTGCACCGCAACGGCGGCACCGTCCAGGAGCACGGTCTGGGGCCAGACCCGCTCCGCATGGGGCAGGGTCAGGCGCGCGGGTGCGTAGGCCTGCACCTCGAGGCTGAACCGCGCCCCTCCGGGGAGCAGCTCCAGACGCACCGCGCCGGGGAACAGGCAGAGCCGACTGGCGGCGTCGTTGCGCTCCGCCGGGCAGAAGCGCTGGTCCTGCCCGTGCAGCACCCAGGGACTCCAGGGTTCCAGGGCCGCGGGCAGGGGCGCCGTCGTGGCGGGCTCCCGGCTCCCTGGTTCGGCGCCCGCCCCCACGGGCCAGAGCGTCCACAGCAACAGCACCGTCAGCAGCATCCGCAAGCCCATGCGCACCTCCTCGTGACCGCTCTTGCTTGTTGCCGGAACGGGAAAGATGCAGTATTCCGGCGGGGCGGGCCCGGAGCGGGCCTGCCTTCGCAGTTTACCCCATCGGCGGGAAAATGTCTCTCGCCAATCGCTCCGGCCCGGGTCCTGGTCGCCCCCTAGGACCGCCCCGGCCTGGAGCGCGATCGTCACCGCAGCCCCGAGAGGAACCCCATGCGCTACACCTCCCTGCTCCTGACCGCCACCGTGCTGCTGCTGCCGCTCTGCACCGCGGCCCTGGCCACCCTGCCCAACCCGGCGGAAGGTTTCAACGACCTCAGCTGGGGGCAGGACATCACGGGCATCCAGGAATTGCACAAGTTCAAGGCCAAGGGCAACGCCGACTTCTACGTGCGCGACTCAGAACCCTACGAGCTCTATGGCCAGCGGGTGCCGCGCGTGGTCTACGGCGCCAAGGACGGCGAACTCTTCGCGGTCTGGGTGCACACCGACGACGCCGCCATCTTCGCCCAGCTCCAGCAGGACCTGAGCACCCTGTTCGGCGAACCGCTGCGCAAGCAGGCGGACGGCGTGGACATTCTGCAGTGGGAGCAGGAGCCCTTCCGCATCAAGCTCAAGGCCGACAGGAAGACCGGCGCGCTCAAGCTCGGCTACTACTACATGCCCGTGGCCGCCGGGGTGAACTTCTCCATCATCGACATGGTCATGGACGAAATCTACACCCAGGAACTGGAGACCTTCTGGACCGAGGGCCGCCCCCTGCCCAAGGCCCAGTAGCCGACCACCGGACCGCGCCGCCCCCGGCTCCCCGGCGCAGCCGGGCCGCGCCCTGGACGGGGCGCGTTGCTCCGGTATTGTCCCAAGCCCTCAGCCCTTTTCAGGAAATTCTCCATGTGCGGCATCACTGCCCTCTTCGGCCCCCTGGCCTCCCCGGAGGCCGTTCAGGCCGCCACCGACGCCCTGGTGCATCGTGGTCCGGACGCCCAGGGCGTCTGGCTCGATCCCGACGCGCCCCTGGCTTTGGGGCACCGACGCCTGAGCATCCTGGACCTCTCCCCCACCGGGGCCCAGCCCATGCACAGCGCCGACGGCCGCTGGGTCATGGTCTTCAACGGCGAAATCTACAACTTCCCGGCCCTGCGCCAACGCGTCACGGACCGGGGCCTGACCCTGCGGGGGCGCTCGGACACCGAAATCCTGCTGGAGCACGCGGGGCTCTTCGGCCTGCCCGAGACCCTGGAACGCGCCGTGGGCATGTTCGCCCTGGCCCTCTGGGACCGCCGCGAGCAACGCCTGTTCATCGCCCGGGACCGCTGCGGCGAAAAGCCCCTCTACTACGGCCGCAACGCCGGGACCTGGATCCTGGGCAGCGAACTCAAGGCCCTGGCCGCCGTGCCGGGCGCGACCTGGTCCCTGGACCCGGCCACCCTGGCCCTGTACCTGCGCCATGGCTACGTGCCCGAGCCCCACGCCGTGTACGAGCACACCCGCAAGCTCCCGCCCGGCCACTGGGCCGAGCTGCGGGCCGACGGCAGCGCCGCCCTGCACCGCTACTGGGATTTCGCCACGGTGGTGCGCCAGGGGCGCGAACGCCCCTTCACCGGGAGCCTGGACGAGGCCGCCGAGGAGCTGCGCGCCCTGCTGGACGAAAGCGTCCGGCTGCAGCGCGTGGCCGACGTGCCCGTGGGCGCCTTCCTTTCCGGCGGGGTGGATTCCTCCACCGTGGCCGCGCTCATGAAACGCCAGGGCGGCGAGGTGGTGACCTTCTCCATCGCCTTCCAGGAAGAGGGCTTCGACGAGTCGGCCCACGCCGCGGCCGTGGCCCGGCACCTGGGCACCCGCCACGTGGAGCGCCCCGTGAGCCCGCAGGACGCCCGGGACCTCATCCCCCAGCTGCCCCGGATCTTCGACGAACCCTTTGGCGACGCCAGCATGATCCCCACGGTGCTGGTGAGCCGTGTGGCCCGGGAGCAGGTCACCGTGGCCCTGTCCGGCGACGCCGGGGACGAGCTCTTCGGCGGTTACAACCGCTACCACGCCCTGGCCCACTACTGGGGGCTGCGGCAGGGGCTGCCCCTCAAGCCCGGCACCGGCCTCGCCCGGCTCCTGGGCACCGCCGCCACAATGGGGGGGCGCCTGGGCTGCGACGCGGCCTACGCCCTGGGGCGCGCGGACCTGGGCCGACGTTTCCTGCGCCGGGCGGACTGGTTCGCGGTGCAGGACGTGGCCGCCTATTACCAGCGCTTCCAGTCCTACTTTTTCCATGCCCACGAGCTGCTGCGCCGCCCCCCAAGGGTGGAGGACCCGCTGCCGCGCTTCGCGGACTTCGGCCCCGGCGAGTCCGGCAGTTATGCCCACGCCATGGCCGTGGACAGCGTGACCTATCTGCCCGGCGACATCCTGACCAAGGTGGACCGGGCCGCCATGTCCTGCAGCCTGGAGACCCGGGTGCCCTTCCTGGACCACCGCGTGGTGGAGTGGGCCTGGCGGCTGCCCGTGGAGCTGCGCATCACGCCCCGGGAGACCAAGCGCGTGCTGCGCCAGGTGCTCTATGCCGAGGTGCCTCGGGAGCTCCTGGAGCGCCCCAAGATGGGGTTCGGTTGCCCGGTGGGGCACTGGGTGCGCGGCCCGCTGCGGCAGTGGGCCGAGGACCTGCTCTCCCCGGCGCTGCTCAGGCGCCAGGGCCTCCTGCGGCCGGAGGGGGTGCAGGCCTTCTGGCGCGAGCACCGGGACGGCGCGGTGAACCAGGAGTTCGCGCTCTGGCCGCTGCTGATGCTGCAGGCCTGGCTCACGGAGCACGGGTTTTGAGTCGCGGTTCTGCCGGGACCTGGCCACGGCAGGCCGGTGGGGAGCGCCCCTAGCATGCGCGTCACCACGGTCATCTCGCGCCTGAGCAGCGGCGGCGCCGAGCGGCGCCTGGTCTTCCTGGCCCAGTGGCTGGCCGGGCAGGGGCACAGCGTGACCCTGCTCACCCGCAACCAGCCGCGCCACGAGCCCGGGTTCTACGACGTGCCCCGCTCGGTGCATCTGGAGTGGGCCGACGAGGCCGCGGGCATGGACTGCCGTTGGCGGGACATCCCCTGCCAGCGCCGACGGCTGTCGGCCTGGCGCAAGGCCATTCTGGAAACCGCCCCGGACGTGGTGATCAGCTTCAGCGACATCACCAACATCCACACCCTCATGGCCCTCAAAGGCGCGCGCGTGCCCGTGGTGGTCTCCGAGCGCACGGACCCCCGCTTCCACCACGACATCAACCGCCGGGAAAAATTTCTGCGCCGCCTCCTCTACCCCAAGGCCGCGGCCGTGGTGCTGGTGGCCGAGGAGGCCCTGCCCTGGGCCCGGGCCCTGCGCCCCCATTGGCCCGTGGAGTACATCCCCAACCCCGTGGAGCCCGCGCCCCCGGTGGAGGAGCACCCCCCGCCCCCCTGGCTGGAGAAGCCTTGCATCGTGGGCATGGGGCGCTTGGTTCCGGCCAAGGGCTTCGGCACCCTGCTGGAGTGCTTCGCCCGCCTGGCCGGTGAGTTCCCGCAGTGGCGGCTCTGCATCCTGGGCGAGGGCCCCCTGCGCGAGACCCTGGAGACCCAGGCACGCGACCTGGGCCTGGAGGGGCGCGTGCTCCTGCCCGGGGCCGTCAACCCGCCCTGGGGTGTGCTGCACCATGCCGACGTTTTCGTGCTCAGCTCGTCCTACGAGGGCTTTCCCAACGCCCTGTGCGAGGCCATGGCCTGCGGCGTGGCCTGCGTGAGCTTCGCCTGCCCCTCCGGCCCGGCGCAGATCATCCGCCACGGCGAGGACGGGCTCCTGGTGCCCAACGGCAATGCCGCGGCCCTGACCGAGGCCCTGCGCCGCCTGCTCACGGACCAGGCCCTGCGCCGCCGCCTGGGCGCAGTGGCCCCGACCCTGGTGCAGCGCTACAGCGTGGAGCGCGTCATGGGGCAGTGGCGGGAGCTGTTGCTGCGCGTCACTCAACCCAAGAAAGGCTCATGAAGAACTTCCTCAAGACCTACTACGCCATCCTGGTCGGGCACCGCCGCAAGGCCCTGCTCTGCGCCGCCTGCATCACCCTGGCGGGCTTCTGCGAAGGCCTGGCCATCCTGGCCCTCATCCCCATCCTGCAGCACAACATGACCCAGGCCCAAGGCGGGAGCGCTTCCGACGGTCTGGTGGGGCGCCTGGCCCAGAGCCTGAACCTGCAGGGCGACTCCCTGTTCCTGGCCGGACTGGGCGCCTTCATCCTGCTGGGCATCTGCACCGCCCTCTTCACCTACGTGGCCGAGTACCGGCGGCTCAAGCTGCACGCCGAGCTCGAGGAGGACTACCGCAAACGCATGAGCGCGGCCCTGGTGGCCATGGACTGGGCCCGCTTCCAGGCCATGAAGCTGGGGGATATCAACAAGTCCCTGGTCATGGAGGGCTACCAGATCGCGGCCGGGGCCGGGCTTTTTCTCCAGGCCCTGGGCACGGGCGGCGTGGCCCTGCTCTTCCTGTTGGCGGCCCTGGCCGTGTCCGCCCAGATGACCCTCTACACCCTGCTCTTCGGGCTCCTGGGCGCCCTGGTCTACCGGCTCATCGCCCGGCGCGGCACCCGTCAGGCCGACAAACTTTCGGAGCTGCTCTCCAACATCGGCCAGCAGATCGCCGCCATTTTCGACAACCTCAAGTTCTTCCGCGCCACGGGCCGCTCCGCCCTGGCCCGGGACGAGGCCTGCACCATCTTC
>CAZNSV010000020.1:0-17481 GCA_964575775.1 uncultured Desulfovibrionaceae bacterium | reverse complement strand
GGTGTACCTCGACGACGACGAGGCCGCCGGGCTCTGGAAAAAGATCGCGGGCCTCCCGGCCGAGCGCATCTTCCGCCTGGGCGAGAAGGACAACTTCTGGTCCATGGGCGACACCGGCCCCTGCGGCCCCTGCTCGGAAATCCTCATCGACCAGGGCGAGCACATGTGCTGCGGCCCCAACTGCGGTATCGGCTCCTGCGACTGCGACCGCTTCCTGGAAATCTGGAATCTGGTGTTCATGCAGTACGACCAGATCGAGCCCGGCCGCAGGGAGAACCTGCCGCGCCCCAGCATCGATACCGGCATGGGCCTGGAGCGCATCGCCGCGGTCTGCCAGGGCGTCTATTCCAACTACGACATCGACCTCTTCCGCGGCATCATCGACTTCACCGCGGACAAGGCCGGAGTGCGCTACAAGAGCGGCAACGAGGACAACGACACGGCCTTGCGCGTCATCGCGGACCACAGCCGTGCCATGGCCTTCATGACCGCGGACGGCATCCTGCCCTCCAACGAGGGGCGCGGCTACGTGCTGCGGCGGCTCATCCGCCGCGCCTTCCGCTTCGGGCGGCTCCTGGGCCTGCAGGACGCCTTCCTGCATCAGGTGGCCGGGCAGGTGGTGGCCCAGATGGGCGCCGCCTTCCCCGAGATCGTGGAGCATCGCGACTTCATGACCCGCGTGGTGCGTGAGGAAGAGGAGCGTTTCTCCCAGACCCTGGACAAGGGGCTGGCCATGCTCGAGGAAGAGATGGACGCCCTCAAGGGGCGCAACGCGGTGGGCATCCCCGGCGATTTCGTGTTCAAGCTCTACGACACCTACGGCTTTCCCATCGACATCGTGAACGACATCGCCGAGAAGCGCGGCCTGGCCGTGGACGAGACCGGGTTCACCGCGCTCATGGCCGAGCAGAAGGTCCGCGCCAAGGCAGCCTGGAAGGGCTCGGGCGAGGCCGACCTCTCGGGCCGTTTCCGCGTGCTCACCGAAGAGGGGCTGCGCAGCGAGTTCACGGGCTATGCCGCCCTGGAGAGCGAAAGCTCCATCCTGGCCCTGCTGGATGCCGAGGCCCAGCGCGTGGACAGCCTCGCCACCGGCGACAAGGGCTTTCTGGTCACCGCCCGGACGCCCTTCTACGGCGAATCCGGCGGTCAGGCCGGGGACAGCGGCACGGTGCGCACCGAGACCGGCGAGGCCCAGGTCACCGACGCCCTGAAGCCCGCACCGGACCTGGTGGTGCAGCAAATCACAGTGGAGAGGGGGCAGTTGCAGGTCGGCCAACAGGCCCGGCTCCAGGTGGCCGAGGCCCTGCGCCTGGCCACGGCCCGCAACCACACCGCCACCCACCTCCTGCACGCGGCCCTGCGCAAGGTCCTGGGCGAGCACGTCAAGCAGGCGGGCTCCCTGGTGGGGCCGGAGCGCCTGCGCTTCGACTTCACCCACGTCAGCGCCATGACCCCGGCAGAACTCCGGGCCGTGGAGGACGAGGTGAACCGTGCCGTGCTGGCGGACCTGCCCGTGCAGACCGAGGTCATGCCCCTGGAAGCGGCCAGGGCCAAGGGCGCCATGGCCCTGTTCGGCGAGAAGTACGCCGGGGAGGTGCGCGTGGTGGAGATGCCCGGCGCTTCGGTGGAGCTCTGCGGCGGCACGCACCTGGAATCCACGGGGCAGACCGGCCCCTTCCTCATTCTTTCCGAGAGCGGCGTGGCCGCTGGCGTGCGCCGTATCGAGGCAGCCACGGGCTTCAACGCCCTGGCTCGCATCAACCGGCAGCGCGAACAGCTGGACCAGTTGTCCGCCTTGTTCAAGGGGCAGGACGAAGACCTGCCCGGCAAGGTCAAGGCCCTGCAGGGCGAGGTCAAGCGCCTGAACAAGGAGCTGCAGCAGCTGGCCGCCAAGGCCGCCCTGGGCGGTGCCGCCACCGGTGGGGGCGGGATCATGGACGGCGTGCAGGAGCTGGGGGGCGTCAAGCTGCTGGCCGCCAGGGTGGCGGCGCCCAACGTCAAGGCCCTGCGCGACCTCATGGACGACGTGCGCTCCAAGCTGCCTTCGGGCGTGGCCTGCCTGGCCGCGGAAGTGGACGGCAAGATGCCCATGCTGCTCTACGTGAGCAAGGACCTGCACGGTCGCTTCACGGCCCCGAACCTGATCAAGGACGTGGCCAGGCACATCGACGGCAGCGGGGGCGGGCGGCCGGATCTGGCCCAGGCCGGGGGCAACAACCCCGCGGGCCTGGACGCGGCCTTCACGGCCCTGCGGGAGCTCATCGCGGGGTAGGATAGCGAATAGAACGCGGCAGAGGGTGCAACCTTCTGCCGCGCAGTGCGCAGCAATGCAGAGGGGGAAGCCAACCGGCTTCCCCCTTGTCGTTGCTACTTCTTGTATTCGCGGTAGAGCTTCTGGTGCCAGGCCCAGGCGGTTTCCACGATGCTCTCCAGTTCCGGAAAGCGCGGGTTCCAACCCAGGAGCTCCCGGGCCCGGTCGGCGTGGGCCACCAGCACCGGCGGGTCGCCGGGGTTGGCCGGGCCGTAGTGGTGCGGCACCGGGCGGCCAGTGACCTTGGCCACGGTGTCCACCACCTGGCGGACGGAATAGCCCCCGCCGTTGCCCAGGTTCAGGGCCACGCTGCGCCCTTCGCGCTGCAGGTACTCCAGCACCTGGATGTGGGCCTGGGCCAGGTCCTCCACGTGGATGTAGTCGCGCACGCAGGTGCCGTCCGGGGACTCGTGGCTGTCGCCGAAGATGGTCAGCTCCGGGCCGGTGCCCAGCACGGCGTCCAGGGCCACGGGGATGATGTGGGTCTCCGGGGTGTGCCATTCGCCGATTTCCGTGTCAGGATCCGCCCCCGCAGCATTGAAATAGCGCAGGCAGGCCGAGCGGATGCCGTAGGCCTGCTCCGCGTCCTGGAGCATCTGCTCCACCATGCGTTTGCTGCGGCCGTAAGGATTGATGGGGGCGATGGGGTGGTCCTCCAGCAGGGGCACCTGCCGCGCGAACCCATAGACCGCGCAGGTGGAGGAGAAGATGATGTCCTGTACCCCGAACTCGCGCATGACCTGCAGCAGGTTGATGGCGCCGCAGAGGTTGTTCTCGTAGTACTTGAGGGGATTTTCCATGGATTCGCGGACATAGGAGCAGGCCGCGAAGTGCAGGATGGCCTTGACGGGGTAGCGCTTGAACAGGGCGCGCAGGCCTTCCAGGTCCCGGAGGTCCACCTGTGCGAACTGCCCCCACCGGGCGAATTCGCGGTGACCGGTCACCAGGTTGTCCAGCACCAGGGTTTCGTGCCCCAGGGCGTGCAGGGCCTTGTTGACGTGGGAGCCGATGTATCCGGCGCCGCCAGTGACGAGAATCATTGAAACAACTCCTTGGCTCAGGGGGTAGGGGCGGTGGTTGCGGCGGGGGAGTCTTGGTTGACGGCATCGCCCGCGGCCATGCCCAGTAATAGATGGAAGAACCAGCTCACCTCGGGGTAGAGCAGCCCGTCGTAGAGCAGCAGGTACAGCAGACCCGCGGCCAGGGTCAAGAGCAAGGCCGCGAGGGGGAGCCGCCGGGCGGAGGGCAGCTGTGTGACCCGCAGTGCCATGCGGCCGAGGCACAGGGCCAGGGCGCCGGTGTAGAGCAGGGTGAAGGGCAGCCCCAGCCCCACCATGAGGGTCAGGAAGCTGTTTTCCGAGGTCACGATCTTTTCCAGGGACTCCCGAAAGCGCTGCTCGCTGACGTGGGGCCAGGCCAGGGTGTAGTCCGCGAGCCAGGGGCCGCGCTCGGTGCGCAGGCCGATGCCGAACCAGGGTTGCTGCTTGGCGATGTGCCAGGAAAAGGGGTAGCTTTCCACGCGGTAGTAGACTTCTTCCCGGTCGCTGCGGGTGATCTGCTGCAGCTTTTCGGGGAACAGGGCGAAGTAGCCTCCGGCCGCAAGGGCGCAGCAGAGCACCAGCACCAGGGTCCAGCGCCGCGATAGCAGTCCCAGCATGCCGCCCAAGGGCGCCAGCACCAGGGGCATGAGCACGGCGGTGCGCAGCCGGGTGAGATAGAGCACGGCGTAGGAGAGCAGCAGTACCAGGCTGCCCGCGACCAGGGCGCGCCCCCGTCCCGTGGCCATGAGCAGCAGGGGCGCGAACCAGAGCAGCAGGATGCGGTTGGCCAGGGGGTGCTTGCCCGAGCCGATGGTCAGCATCTGCACGTTGTCCGTGTGCAGATAGCACCACAGGGCGTAGAGCATGAGCGCGGCGAGGCCCGCCAGGCAGAACCAGGCGAAGCGCTCCCGCCAAGGCGGCTCGCTCAGCAGGATGCGGCCGCACCAGTAGCCACCGAGCCCCGCGGCCAGGGCCACGCTGCCCCGATAGAACGGGGCGGCGGTGCCGGCGAGCAGGGTGGTCTGGAAGATGGACAGCCCCCCCAGCAGGAGCAGGGCCAGGGACACCAGCCCGGCCGGACAGCGCAGCCGCTCCCTGGCGCCTGGGGTGAAGAGCCAGGCGCCGGCCAGGCTCAGGCCGCAGAGCAGCCCGGTGAAGAGGTTGGTCCGCTCCCCGGGGACCAGGGGAAAGTCCGGGGTCAGGAACAGGGCCTGGGCGCTGGTGCAGAGCAGCAGCACAAAGGCCGTGCGCCGGCCGAGGGCAGCCTGGGGCGACGCGCCGTTCACACGGGCCTCGTGACGAGCCTGGGGCGGGGCATGGGCTCAGAGGGTCCTGGCGTTGCCGTCCACGGGGCGGACGGCGGCACAGCTGTCACCGTCTTCTTCCAGGGCCCGGAGCTGACAGTCCACTTCCTGCAGGAAGACGTCCCAGGTCAGCTTGAGGTATTTCTGGTAGGATTCGCTGGCATGGGTGGGGGTTTCCCACTCCACCTCCAGACCGCTCTTGCCCAGTCGCCTCCCGCGTTTGATGCGCGGGGCCTCCGGATGCACGGGCCGCCGGTGCCGCCAACTGTAGAGCGTCTCCTCGCCGCGTAGCACCCGTACCTGGTCGAAGTCCAGGTCCCGCACCCCGGTCTCCAGCAGTTCCAGCAGCTCCAGCCGGTTGTCCGCCCGGCGGCTGCGTTTGGTCATGTAGGAGAGGTAGCTGGCCAGGAACTGGAAGTGGGGGCGGTTCCTGATGATTCGGGGCAGCCCCTCGGTGAGGTACAGGCGCAGCACCATCACGGCCAGGGCCGCCAGCACCACACCGGCCAGCACCACGTAGGCGGTGTAGGCGTATTCCCGGGGCCCCAACACCAGGGTCAGGGTCATGGCCGAGAGCAGGGCGCTGAAACCGTAGAGGATGCCCACCACCGCGCGGGGGCGGCCGATGGTCTCCATGAGCCGGTGGTGCAGGTGGTTGGTGTCCGGCAGAAAGACCTTCTGCCCGGCCACGGCGCGGCGCACGATGGAGAGGATGACGTCCAGAAGGGCGATGCCGAAGGGGAAGAAGGGCGCCAGGAGCATGACCATGGTGCCGGAGCGCTGCCCCGGTTCCGGCGCGGCGCTGCTGGTGGCCAGGGTGCCCAGGAGGAAGCCCAGCATCAGGCTGCCGCCGTCGCCCATGAAGATGCTGGCCGGGGGGTAGTTGTAACGCAGAAAGCCCAAGACCCCGCCGGAAACGGCAAAGCCCACGGTGGCGGTGAACATGTCGCCCTTGGCCAGGCCGATGACCCCCGAGACCACGGCGGCGAAGAGGCAGATGCCTCCGGCCAGGCCGTCGATACCGTCGATGAGGTTGATGGCGTTGGTGATGGTCAGGACCACCAGGGCGAAGATGGGGATGCCCCAGATGCCGAACTCCACCAGCCCCACGAAGGGAATGGTGGCGGAGCTGAGGCCGTGCCCCCCGAGCAGCAGCAGGATGACGCCGCCCATTTCGCCCAGGAGCTTGGTCTTCCAGCGCAGGCGTTTCTTGTCGTCGATGGTGCCCAGGATCATCAGCCAGGTGGTGCCGAGGAACAGGCTGAGCATCTGCAGGCGGTCCGGACGCGGGTCGGGGTTGCCGGTGATCAGGTCGAAGAGGAAGTACCCGGCAAAGGCCAAGGCAAAGGAGAGGTAGATGGCCAGCCCGCCCAGCATGGGAATGGGTTTGGCATGGCGGCTGTGCCCCCCGGGGTGGGAGACGATGCGGTAGTGCCGCGCCAGCACCTTGGCCCGCGGGATGAAAAAGTAGGTCGTCGCATAACCCGCGAGGCCTACGGCCAGCATGAGCAGAGTCAGATTCTGCAGTTCCATCAGGGGATTCACTTCGCTCGCATGGGGACCCGGCGCACCGCCAGCGGAGGCGCTGTGCCCCCGGCAGTGGTCGTGTCCGGAGTGGAGGGCGGTTGGCTGCCGGATCGGCGGCGCCTTATCCCGCGCTCGTCAGCACCCCTGTGTAGGATAGTTCAGGCCCGCTGTCCAGCAAAGCCGAACCGGAGAAGCCGTTTGGCCATACCCCGCGCGCGGTTGCCCTGTTGGAGTGGAGCCGTGTCCCCCAAGAGGTGGGGGCGGGTGAGGGACCTGTCACCCGCCCCCGGACGGGGGGCTGCGCTGGGAAAGCTCAATCGTCGGCGCACGGCTCGGTCTTGGAGGCAGGGGGGCAGGGCGCGGCAGGGGCGGGTTGGGACCCGGGCTGTGCGTTTGCTTGCTTGCCGCTCATGCGCAGGGATTTGTTCAAGAAGTCCCGGGGCCTGATCACGCTGCAGATGCTCGATTGGGAAACCATCAGGATCTCCTCTGGGTTTCAGGCTGGGCGGCCAGTTCTTCCAGGCTGCGCAGCAGGCTGGAGAGCCCGGAACTACGCAGCATTTTGCACGGCTTCATGGTGTGCTTGCAGACTTCCTTGACACAGAGGCAGGCGTCGTGGCTGACGCAATCCACGGGGCAGAGTACCGCGTCCACCCCACCCAGCAGGCGGGGCAGGCAGTGCCGGCTCTGCTCCAGACCGCCGTCGTGATGCAGAAATTCTCCGCCGCGCCGTTCCACCAGGGCGCGGTAGTGGTGCACGAGGTTGGCGCGCCCCCCGACATAGAGGATGCGCTTGCCGCAGAGGCTGGGGCCGGGGCACTGCTCCTCGCCGCAGGCAGGTGTGCCGTCGGAGTTGCAGACCCCGCCGGGGCAGGGGCACCGCTCCTCGCTGAGCCGCTGATACTCCCCTTCCAGGAACTGCAGTTCGGCGCGCTTCTCGGTCAGCTCCTCGGCCATGTGCTCCAGGCGTCTGGCCTGGGCCTCGAGCTTGCGGGCCAGGCTTTCGTTGCGGCTGCGCTGCTCCATGAGCATCACGGACTGGGTGGCCATGGAGCGTTGCAGGCCCTGGTTTTCCAGGCGCAGGATGTCGGAGCCGTGCTCCTTGGCGCGCCCCCGCAAGCATTCCAGCTCCTTGGACAGCTCGGCCACCTTGTGCTTGTAGCCGCGATTCTCGGCCACCACGTCGCGCAGGCGGCGTCGGTAGACGCTGCGTACGTCGCTGTGGCGTTTTTCCGTGGCGGAGAGCTGCTGTTCGAGCTCGGCCAGGCGGCGGATGTCCGCGCGGTTGGCGGCACCCACCAGGTGGGAGAGCATGTGCACCTCCCCGAAAATTTGTGTGCGCAGGGCATGGGAGATTTCGCCGTGGGTCATCATCGCCCAGTAGGGGCCGGGGATGTCGCCCTTGGCCTGGGCCTCGCGCCAGAGCACCTCGGCCTGGAGGTCGGCGTGCTCCCCCTTGGCCTGGGAGAAACGACGCACGGCCCCGGCGAACTTCCGGTCCAGGAGCTTCTGCACGGCCTTGGCCACGGGGCCTTGGCGCGTGCAGAGCTTGACGAAGGTGACGTGCACCGCGAACTCGTCCGCCGGGTCGTCCAGCCTCAGGCCGGTCTGGCGGGCCAGTTTGTGCAGTTCGGCGAGACTCAGACAGGTGCCCACGATGGAGCACTGATAGTCCTGATGCTCCCAGATCTTGCGACGCATGGCGTGTTCCTCGTTCCGTCCGTCAGGAGCTCAGGCTGCCAGCTCGGCGGGGGCCGGTGCGGGGCAGTTCCGAGCGTGGTTGTTCTGCAACATGCCGAAGAACTTGTTGTCCGTGCCCACCCGGTCGGCCACCAGGGCCATGGCCTGCTCCAACTGGCGCCGGGCCAGGCGGTTGCGGCCGGACAGCTCCAGCACCAGGGCCAGGTTGTTACGGATCTTGGCTTCGTGCACGGTGGCGCCGAGCTGCAGGGACTGCCTCAGGGCCAGGCCCAGCAGGACCAGGGCGGCGTGGTGCTGCCCCAGACGGCTCAGGCGCATGGCCAGACTGTTGAGCATGTTCAGGGATTTGGCTTTGCACATGGCATCCTCCTGTGGTTGGTGGTTGAGGGTCCGCCCCGCCCGCCCACACGACGGGCGGGACAGACCTGTGCGAGGGGGAGTGGAACTATCGTAAATTCCTTACATGTCCTTGGCCTGGACCCAGATCACGGCGTCCTGGGAGTTTTCCTTGCCCTTGTATTCGCTCATGGGCCCCACACCCAGGGCCGTGAAGCCCCACCACCCGGCCTTGGGGATGCCGTAGACGAACACGCCGTTGGCGTCGGCCTTGATGGTCTGGGTCACGAAGGCATCCTGGGGCGCCTCGGCCAGGCCGTCCTTGCTGAAGCTGTTCTCGCCGGCCACCGGGGGATGGTTCAGGAACTCCACCTCGAGCTCGGCGTTGGGCACGGGCTTGCCTTCGCTCAGCACCACGCCACGGAACACGTTGCCGGTCCACAGGCCGTAAGGCTTGTCCAGGGGCAGGATCTCGGCGGGCAGGCCCACCGGCGTTTCCCAATCCGTGGGCAGACCGGCGTTGTTCACCACCACCTTGGTGATCTGCTGGATGTACGCGTCCTCCTTGGTCTCCAGGTAGGGCTCGGGCACCAGGCAGAACACGTAGTCACCCATGGAGCGGGCCTTGACCGTGGCCTCGAAGGCCTTGACCTTGTAATCGGGACCGGTCCAGTCAATGGCCTTGAGGCTGCCCAGAAGGTCGGTCTTTTCCTCCTTGTGCACCATGAAGAACTCCAGTGGCTGCCCCATGTCCATGGACGGCCCCCCCTCGAAGGGGTGGGTGAAGACGATCTTCAGGTTCAGGTCTCCGCCTTTGTCCCGGGCGCTTTCAGGGGTGTAGATCATCTGGAAGTGGGCCAGGGCCGGGCTGCTCAGGGTCAGGACCAGCAGGGCGGCGGCAAGCAAACGCATCATGGAAGTCTCCTTTGGGTTTGGGCCGAAGTCTGGTGGTGGCCATTAGATTATGATAGTCATTATCAAAAGGCAGTCCAGTAAAGGCCCGCAATGCGGCGCGGGCCGGGGGTTACTGCAGGATGTCCTTGCCGGCCACGTCGATGGTGTGACCTTCCCCAGCGTCAAAGCGCACGGTGTAGGCAGCCTCGGGCTTGGGAAAGGTGACTTCACTGTGGGCGTCCAGGGCCAGCTCCGACAAGGTCTTGCCGTCGGTATCCAGGAGCAGCACCGCGATGTTGGCGGCAGAGCTGCCGTCCGAGAAGCCGCCTTCGCAGGTGATGGTGTTGTCGCCGTTGTCGAAACAGGAGAACAGCGGGGTATGGGCCAGGGCCGTGCCCGCGGTGAGCAGGAGCAGCAGGCTGGCCGCAAACAGTCGGGTGCACAACGTACGCATGAAAAAGCCTCCTCGGTGCAGCGCTCAGGCGTCTGCAGGTTTGGGGTTGATCAGACCCGTGACCACGGTGGCGGTCAGGGCCAGGCCGTAGAACAGGGCCATGGCTTCCAGGCCAGAGAGACCGAGGGCCGTGCCGCCGCTGAAGACCAGCGTGGCGACCAGGGCGCCCAGCCCCATCATGTAGACCAGGGAAAAGAGCATCCATTTCCAGGAGCCGGACTGCACCTTCACCACCATGGTGGCGGCCATGCAGGGCGGGTACAAAGCCATGAAGAGCATCAGGGCCAGGGCGTGCAGGGGCGTGAATCCGGTCTCCTGCTCGGCCATGCGGGCTTCCAGGGCCTGCCCCCCGGCTGGGGCGCGCACGCTCCCGGAGCCGGCTGCACCCTCGCCGTCTTCCTCGCCCAGGGCAGGGGCGTCGCCCGTCTGGTACAGGGCGCCCAGGGTGGCCACGGTGTTCTCCTTGGCCGCCAGGGCCGCGAGCAGGGCCACGTTCACCCGCCAGTTGAACCCGGCATACTGGGTCACGGGCTCGAGCCAGCGCCCCAGGGTGCCCAGGAAACTGCTCTCGATGATGCTGTCCCGGGCTTCCTTGCGCAGGCTCAGGCGCTCCTGCCGCAGGTCGCGGAACGCGCGGGAGGCGGTGCGGCCTTCCTGGTCGCTCATGGGTTTGAGGATGGTGAAGAAGTCTGCGTTTTCGGCCAGGAATCGGGCGTCCACGGTCTCGGCCTTGGCCTGGTCCGTGATCCCGGTGCGGGCCGAGCGGTAGCGCCGTTCGAAGTCGAACAGGGCGTCGATTTTCGTCTCGCTGTTCACGGCAGGGGCGAAGCGCGTCTCGGCCAGGGTAGTCTGGAAGGCTTCCCGCGCCGCCAGGGACCGGGCGTCCAACTCCGCACGCTGCTCCGTGGGCAGGCCCGGGAACTGCATGAGTACGAAGAGGACCACGGCCACCGCCGCCACCACGCTGGTGATCTTCTTGACGTAGAGCCAGACCCGCTCCACGGCCCGCCGCACGATGTTGCCCACGGTGGGTAGATGGTACGGGGGCATTTCCATGATGAAGGGCGCGGTCTCCTTGTCGCGGAGCACCAAAAGATTCAGCAGCTTGGCCGTGGTCAGGGCCATGAGCACGGTGATGGTGGCGATGAAGAACATGGCCGGCCCCTTGTGCGCCGCGAAGTAGATGCCAACCAGCAGCACGTAGAGCGGCACCTTGGCCAGGCAGTTCATCATGGGCACCACCAGGATGGTGGCCAGGCGGGCGCGTTCGTCGGGCACGGCCCGGCAGGCCATGACCCCGGGCACGGCACAGCCCCCCACGTAGACCCCGCCCAGCACCAGGGGCAGGGTGGACTGGCCGTGCAGCCCGTAGCGCCGGAAAAAGGCGTCCAGCAGGAAGGCCATGCGCGGCATGTAGCCCAGGTCTTCGAGGAAGGCGATGTAGGCGAACAGGATGAGGAAGATGGGCACGTAGTTGAGCAGGGCGTTGACGCTGTCCGCCACCCAGAGCAGCAGGGCGCGCAGCATGGGATCCTGCACGAAGCCTTCGGCCGGGAGCACCCCGGCCAGCAGCTCCCGCGCGCCGGCCAGGAAGGGCCAGGTGTGGTTGGTCACGGCGTAGCCCAGCTCGATGGAGAGATAGTACATCAGGTACATCACGCCGAAGAGGATGGGGTAGCCCCAGATGCGGTGGCAGATGATGCGGTCGGCCTTGTCCGAGGAGGTGACGTTGCCCTCGTCCGGGGCCTGGACACAGGCCTGGGCCAGCCCCTGGGCCACCTCGTAGCGCCGCTGCTCCATGTGGCGGTCAGGGGTCAGGTCCGCGGCCTTGGTGAAGTTCTCCACCAGCTCGCGGGTGAGCTTCAGCACCGCGGCCCGGGCCGGGATCCTGGGCAGCAGCTCCTCCACCCTTGGGTCGCCCTCCAGCAGCTTGAGCGCTGTCCAGCGCAGGGGCAGATCCAGATCGGGCAGGGCTTCCAGAGCCTTTTCCAGGATGAAGACCGACTGCTCCAGGATGCCGTAGTCCACCTGCAGCGGGGGCGCGGTCCGCTCCACGAACAATCCGGCCAGGGCCTTGTGCAGCTCGGGTTTGCCCTGCCCCTTGCGCCCTACCATGGGCACCACGGGGATGCCGAGCTTCTTGGCCAGCAGCTCGTGGTCGATGCGCTGGTTGCGGGCCTGGGCCACGTCCATCATGTTCAGGGCCATGACCACGGGGGCGCCCAGCTCCAGCAGCTGCAAGGTGAGAATGAGGTGCCGCTTGAGGTTGGAGGCATCGGCCACGTTGATCACGGCGTGACAGTGCTCGCCGATGAGGAAATCGCGGGCCACGCGCTCCTCGAGGGAGTAGGCGCCGAGGCTGTAGGTGCCGGGCAGGTCCACCAGCTCCACCCCGCGCCCCTGCAGGGTGAAGTGGCCCACCTTCTTCTCCACGGTGACGCCGGGGTAGTTGGCCACGTGCTGGCGGGCGCCGGTGAGCATGTTGAAGACCGTGGACTTGCCGGCATTGGGCTGCCCGGCCAGGGCCATGAGCAGCTGGTCGGGCAGCTGGTGGGCAGGGTGTTTGGACGAGCGCCCGGCGTTGCTGGCCGGGGTTTGCTCCTGGGGCTGGGTCTCGGCGATGTGGGTGGCGTCAAGCATGGTCTGCAGGGCTCTTTATGAATTTGACAATCATTTTCAATTTATAAGCTGACCAGGGCGTGCTCGGCACGCCTGGGCCTTATTGGGCCTGGGTGACGTGGACCTGGACTTTCTCCGCCACGCCGCGTTCGAGCATGAGGCGGCTTTCGCCGATGGAGAGGAGCAGGGGGCCGCCCCTGGCGTTGGCCAGGACCTGGAGCACGGAGCCGGGCACCAGCCCCAGGGAGGCCAGGCGGTAACGGGCCTTGCAACCGGCGTTGACGCCACAGACCTCGGCCTTCTGGCCGGGGCGCAGGCCCGCCAGGATGCTGCCGTTGCCGGAAGAGGCCGCGCAGTGCTGCGGGCTCGGTTTGGTGCCGTGACCGTTGCGTCGTCTCCAGAACATGGCTTGCTCCTTGCTGCGCTGAGGACTGCTCAAACGATTTTGAAAGTGATTGTCAGCATCATTCGGCCCCGGGTATATGCGCCGCCTTGGGCCCTGTCAAGCCCTTTCCGCAAAGAAGTGTTTTCTGACTGGCAGGCGTGGTGAGATGCGTGGGGGGGCGCCCCCGGGAAGGCTCCGTCGCCGCCGGTGACGCCCCCTGATGGTTGGTGGGTACTGCTGGGACTTGGTCTCGCGTCGGCTCAGGCCGCCAGGCGGCCGTCCTCCATCCTTACCAGGCGTCCGGCCCGGGCCGCGTACGCGGGCTCGTGGGTCACCATGACGATGCTCAGGCCCTCGCGATTGAGCCCCTGCAGGAGGTCCAGAATCTCCGTGCCCGTGGCCTTGTCCAGGCTGCCGGTGGGCTCGTCGGCAAAGAGGATGGCCGCGTCCTTGACCAGGGCCCGGGCGATGGCCACCCGCTGCTGCTCCCCGCCCGAAAGCTCGCTGGGCAGGCGCTCTTCCTTGCCCGCGAGGCCCACCCGCTCCAGACCGGCCTGGGCCCGCTCCAGCAAGGGGCGCGGTACGCTGCGCAAGCCCTGCATGAAGGGCAGCACGGTGTTTTCCAGGGCCGTGAGGTAGGGCAGCAGGTAGTGGAACTGGAAGACCACGGCGAAGTCCTGGCGGCGCAGGGCGTTGAGCCGCCCTTCGTCAAGGGCGGTGAGCTCCTCGCCGCGATAGCTCAGGCTGCCCTGATCCGGGCTGAGCAGGGTGGAGAGCACGTGCAGGAGGGTGCTCTTGCCGGAGCCCGAGCGACCCACCACGGCCACGAATTCGCCCTGCTCCACGTTGAAGTCCACGCCCTGCAAGGCAGGGCGGTTGTCCGCCGCGCCGGGGTAGGTCTTGATGATCCCGTTTGCTTGCAACATGTGCGTTCTCCTTGTGTTACAGGGCGCTCAGGGCTTCCCAGGGTTGAACCTGCGTGGCCTTCCAGGCGGGCCAGATGGCGGCCAGCACCGAGACCAGGGCGATGCCCGCGCAGGTCAGGACCAACTGCAGGGCGGAAAAGGCCAGCTCCGCCTCCTCGACCAGGTCCAGGACGCCCACCACCTGGAAACCGGCGGCCAGCCCCAGGCCGTAGCCCAGGGCCCCGGCCAGCAGCCCCAAGAGCAGGGCCTCCACACAGAAGATCAAGAAGACCTGCGACTTGGCGTAGCCCAGGGAGCGCAGGATGCCGATCTCCTTGCGGCGTTCGTTCACGGCCGAGAGCATGGAGAGCCCCACCATGCAGCAGCCTGTGAGCAGGATGATCACGCTCACGGTCATGACCAGGTGCTGGACGAAGTGGATTGAATACATGCGTTGCTCCACCACGCTGCGCAGGGCCTTGACCTCCAGTTCGGGCAGGGCCCGCTCCAGTTGCACCACGATATCCTCGATGGGGCAGCCGGCGCACAGGGCCGCCACTTCCACGAAGTCCGCCTGGCCGGGGCGGCCGGTGAGGGCCTGCAAACCGGCCAGGTCCGTGAACAGGACCTTGTCGTCGTCCCCGCCAGTGGGGCCGAGGATGCCCTGGACGCGGAAGCGGTGCCCGGAGAGCTCCAGCTCCTGCCCCGGCTGGAGGCCGAGCAGCCGCGCGGCCTGGTTCCCGGCCAGGATGTCGCCCGGGGCCTGGGGATAGCCACCGGCTTCCGGCACCCAGTAGCTCTTGAGCATCAGCTCCTGGTTCCAGTCCACGCCGATGAGCCCCACATTGGTTTCGCCCACCCTGTGCATGGCCGCCAGCTTGGGCGCCACCACGCTGAGGCGCTCGGCCAGCTCGATGCCAAGGGCGCGGTCGAGCACCGACTCCACATCCAGGGAACGGCGCTCCATGAGCAGGTCGCCCAGCTGCAGCCCCCCGTAGGAGACGTTGAGGTGTTCGCTGTGGGGCGTGAGCAGAATATTGGCGCCAAAGGCCACCAGCTTGCGCTCCATGGCGTCGCCAACCACCCGCGAGACGTTGAACAGGGCCACGATGGCCGTGACGCCCAGGGTGAACACCGCCAGCAGCACCAGGCTGCGCAACGGCTTGCGCCGCGAGCAGCGCAGGGGAATGGTCAGGAGGTTCACGGCGCACCTCCCGGAAAGTAGGGCGCGCCGGTGAGGATGTCCGCGATCCGGATGCGTACTTCCTTTTCATCGAACTCGCGCGTGAGGGGCGCGGGGTTGCAGCCCCCCTTGACCTCGTTGATGCGCGAGCTGTGGAAGCGCATGCCGCAGTTGTTGCAGATCATGAAGTCCTTGTCCTGGTCGTAGCCCTTGCCCGAAAGATAGCAGACGTCGCAGGCATCGAAGGCGGCCCGGATCACGCCCTTGGCGTCCATGAGCAGGAAGAAGCGGATCTCCTGCCCGCCGTGCTTGAACAGGTAGTAGCGGGCCTTGCCGTTCTTGAGCTCGGCCACGGGGAAGTGCAGGACCTCCTGGTCCGTGGTCACGTCCTTGTAGCGGCTGAAGAGTGAAATGGCCTCGGCCTGCTGGAAAGTCGGGAGCAGGGCACAGAGTCCGAAGGTGGCGATGAGGAGCAGGGTGAATCGCGCTCCGAGGGCGCGAGACAAGCGAGCAGCAAACATGGTGTTCTCCTTGCGGTGATTGCAGCGGCGCAACGCGCCGTGGTCTTGCACAATGCGACGGGTGTGTTACACTGGAGGCGCAGTTCGGCGTTGTGTTCGCACAGTCCGCAGCGGAAAATCGCAAGCACGACAGAATGACGTTGCATTAACAAGCAGCGAAATGCTTAAATGCAAGTGTGTCGGTTCGTTGCTCTTGAACTCCGCAGCGTGAGTTGTCGACAGCACGATCTAACGTCGTACCCGGAAAAATACGTCAGTATTTTTCTGAGCAGACACAATACCTGCTGTGCATTGAACTCCGCAGCGCGAACTGCAGGGAGCACGATCTAGCGTCGCAAGGAGAGCGTCAGGAGATAGACCGGGGGGCCCGTGGGTGGTGGCCCCTGGAGCGACAGGCGCTGGGGCGTGGCCAGACGCGGGAGCACGGGTGATCCGGCAGGCTGGGTGAGACCGTCGGCAGCCAGGGGGGCCCGCTCCGCCCCTTTCTGGCAGACCAGGCCGGAAGGCTGCGGCGCCGGTCCGATGCTGCAGCGGCAGGCGGCGTCGGCGGCCAGGGCCTCGACCAGGACAGGCACAGGGGCCTGCGCGCCCAGGCCCGAGCAGCAGGCCGGGACCGGCTTGGGAGTGTGGCAGGCCGCGGGTTCCGCAACCGTGGGCGCTGCGGCCAGGGGCTGCAGACCAGTGTGCAAGCCCCCCCGGCAGTGACTGCAGGCGGCATGGCTCTGGGCCGCGGCCAGGGACGCCATCTGGGTCCAGGGCCAGAGCAGGCAGAGCAGCAGCAGGGGCGCCGCGCGGCGCAAGACGGACGAGTGCAACATGGCAGTTGCCATGAAGTATACTCATGGGGTGGGTAAAGTCAATGTGTCGGTCCCGGCGTCAGGGGGGGATAGCGGTTGACGCCCCTGCCTCGGGAGGGCAGATGGAGCCCGAGGAGAGCGTGCATGACGAAGGATCAGAACACGATGGCGTCGTGGGGGGCGGGCTTGCGGCGCCCCTTGCACTGGCAACGGGATTGCGACAGCCTGGCCCTGGCCCTGACCGCCGGGCTGCTACTGGGTTTTAGTCTCTACATCCTGCTGCTGCGACCGGGCTATGTGGGGCTGGATTTCAACGTCTATTTCCTCTGCGGGGCTCGGTATGCCGCCGGGAGCAGCCCCTACACCATGACCCCGGCGGACTACGCGGCCCTGGCGGAGCAGTACGGCATCACCAACTACACCTGGCCCTACAAGTACCCGCCCCTCACTGCCGCACTCATGGCGCAGCTGGTGGGCGTGGGGGTCAGGCCCCTCTGGGCCGTCTGGCTGTTGACCGGCAGTGCCTGCGCGGTCTGGGGTACCTGGCTGGTGGGGCGCAGCCTGGGCGGCGGAGTCTGGGGGCTGGTGACCATGGGGCTGCTGCTCACCAGCTTTCCCATGCTCATGGTTCTGCTGTTGGGGCAGATCAATGCCTTCATGTTCTTCTGCTTCTGTCTGGCCTGGTGGGCCTGGGAGCGGGAGCGGCAAGGCCTGGCCGGGTTCGCCCTGGCCCTGGGCGCCCAAATCAAGGTGGCCACGGTGGTGGTGCTGGGCCTGCTCGCCTGGCGGGGGCGGATGCGAGGCCTCTGGGCCGCGGCCGTGGCGCTGCTTCTGTCCACGGCGCTCATCGCCCCCCTGGTTGGGTGGCGCGAGAACTGGGTCTTTGTCGCGAACGCCCTGACCCTGATCACCCCGGAGCAGGCCTTTGCTTCTCACGACAACCAGGGTTTCAACGGTTTTTTCTCGCGCCTCCTGCCCCTGGCTCCGGAGGCGGTTGCCCGTCTGGCCACGGGCTGCGGTCTGGCCCTGGTGGCGGTGGTGCTGCTGCGTCTCTGGCCGCCGGGCCGCCCCAGAGGGGGAAAACGGCAGGAACTGCTGGAGTGGGGGCTGGTCATGACGGCGCTGCACCTGCTGCCCTCCATTTCCTGGTACCACCAGCTGATCATGGTCCTGCCCGCAACGGCCCTGGCCCTGCGGGAGAGCTGGCGGCTGGGGTACAGGCGCCTGTTTTACGCCCTCCTGGGCGGGCATCTGGCCATGTCCCTGCATCAGGGGCTGCTGGTGGCCGGGGTGCGTGCCCCCTGGGCCCTGAATCTGCCCTTCATGTTCCTGCTGGGCTTGACCCTGGCTCTGTTGTTTCTGTTGTGGCAGGGGCGCAGCGGCGCTCCGGAACTCCAGGATTGAGGGCCGCAGGGGCACAGCCGCACTATGCCAGGCGCCGCCACGGTGTCGAGCCGCAACGGCGCCTGGCCGGGGTGAGCGATACGGGGGTGCCTAGGGCGCC
>CAZNSV010000019.1:0-17840 GCA_964575775.1 uncultured Desulfovibrionaceae bacterium | reverse complement strand
GGGCCCTGCTGCAGTGCCTTGCCTATATCGACCTGAACCCCATCCGCGCCGGACTGGTGCAGCGACCCGAAGACTACCGCTGGTGCTCCATGAGCTATCTGGCCCGCAGGAACAACGCCGGGGGCTTGCTCACACCGGACTTTGGCCTTGCGGACTGGTCCGCGCCCGACGGCGGCGAGGCTCCCCTGCGGGAGCGCCTGCGTCGCTATCGTGCCTTTCTCTATGAGCTCGGGGTGTTGGAGAGCCCACGTGGGGGCGCCAGGCTGAACGAGACCCTGGTGGCACGCGCCCGGGCCAACGATTATGCCGACACCCTGGCGGAGCGGCTGCTCACGCGCTGCCGGGCCTTCTCGGACGCCGCGGTCATGGGCAGCAGCGGCTTCGTGCAGCGCGTGGCCGGACTGCTGCGTTTGCAGGCACCGGGGCGCGACTCCCCCCGCGCTCTCTCCGGGCAGGACGGCATCTTCGCCCTGCACCGCCCCCTGCGGGTGTAGGACACACCCAACTCCCACCAGCCTTGTGATCACGCCGCTGCCCGGCCTGGCCGGGGTGCGTCTGGCGTGGTTTTTGGTATGTGTCAATGCATCGTGTTGTTTGTGCTGGCGCATACGCTTCTCTGGATTTCGCAGCTTCCCCCTGCTCGGCATGCGGGCGTAGGCGTTCTCGCGCCCGGGCTTGGAGTGCATCCTGCCCTCATGGTGCGAGAAAGTCAAAAAGTGCCTGTCCCGAATCTGGGTTTTTACTTTTGGGGGGAATGGGGATATGAGCGGTGGGGGCGTCAGGCCTTCATGAAAACGAAAATACATGCGATGAGGAGTCCCCAGCATGGCCAGCCAGTCCAGCTATGACTATTACAAAGGCGATATGAGCAAGATGACCCCGTTGCGGGCCATCGCCGAGACTCTGCTTCTGGACAAGCGGATCCGCACCGTCAATGCCGCCGAAGCCTACGAGCTGGCCTGTGGGCAGTGGGACGTGCAGCTCACCGATCAGGAGATCTACCCCCCGGCGGCCAAGCGCCTGGGTTTGCCGCAGGGCGCCAAGGTCATCAACAACTGTCAGGGCAAGATCGTGGGACGCACGGCCCAGGCCAGGCGCTTCTACAATCGCCTGAACCCGACCGAGCGGGTCAAGGTCCTGGCGGACCTGCGCGAGGCCATTTCAGAGATCCAGAAGCGCCCCCTGATCAAGGCCCATGCCGTGGTGGGGCTGGACCAGGACCTGATGCTCAAGGCCAGCATCATCGGCGGCGAGGACGACGCCTGCAACATCTTCAACTGGTTGGTGAACTTCACGCCGTTCGACGAACTGGCCGCGGAGTACGCCAAGAGCCCGGTGCTGCCCATCCAGGACATCATCATCATCGGCGACAACCTCTGGCACAACGACGACCCCTTCTACCACAACCACGGCTTTCCCCAGCTGGCCCTGGTGGATGAAGACGCCAACGTCATCTACAACTTCGGCATGCGGTATTTCGGGGAGCGCAAGAAGGGCACCCTGACCCTGGCCTGGACTTCCGGCATCCGCGTGGGCATGGCCGCCTGTCACGGGGGCGTCAAGGAGATCGATTTCTCGGGCTGCACCGACCCCGGGGTGCGGGAGTTGGGCAAGCGCTCCATCGCCTTTTTCGGCCTCTCCGGCACGGGCAAGTCCTCGCACACCAACTCTCACGACAACGCCGGGACCCTGCCCGAGGGCTTCAGCAAGGTGGTGCTGCACGACGACGCGTTCCAGATCGACTGCGAGCAGGAGCTCTGCCGGGTCTGGGAGCCCACCCTGTTCGACAAGACCGACTCGCGCCCCCTGGGGCATGGAGACTGGAAGTACGTCATTTCCGTCATGAACCACGGGCTCATCGAGGTGGACGGCAAGGTGTTGCCCCTGGGGCAGGATCTGCGCAACCCCAACGGCCGGGCCCTGCTGGACCGGGACCTGTTGGGGGCCTACGTCAACCGCTGCGCCTTCCCCAACATCATGTGCTGGCTGTCCAAGGACACCTGCCTGCCCCCGGTGATCCGCTTCACGGATCCGGACCTGGCCGTGGCCATGGGCGCCTCGCTGATGACCATGCGCAACCGGGCCGAGAACGTCTCGGAAGAGGAACTGGGCAAGATGATCTTCATGCCCTTCGCCAACCCCTTCCGGGTCTACGAGCTGTGGAAGGACGTGGAGGCCTTTCTCAAGGTCTTCGAGCACGGGGCCGTGGGGCATACGTTCAACTCATCGGGATTCTGGCGTTTTTCCAGCGAGGACGTGAACCCCATCCCCCTGCGGACCTCGCTGACCCTGCAGAGCGCCGTGCTCATGAACAGTCTGGAATGGCGCCCCTGGGAGGTGCTGCCCGGGGCTCTGGTGCCCGAGCCGCGTAGTGTGGACGCCATTTTGCCCGGGTTTTCCGAGCTCTTCGACCCGGACCGGGTGCGCAACCCCGAGGCCCATCTCGGGGTGCTGCAGGACCGCTTCAAGCAGCGTAAGCAGTACCTGGAGAGCACGGAATTGGTGGAGAAGCCGGACCTGTTGGCGCGGCTGGCCAAGAGTCTGACCCTGGCGACCTGAGCCCCCGAGCGGGGCTCTAGGTCCGCGCGGCACGAGTGTCAGGGACTGTCGCGCCGGGGCAATGAACAGCATATCCAGGGGATGAGCCCATGATTGCCTGCCGCTTGCGCCGCCTGTCGCGTTGTCTGACGCTGTTGGTGGTCGCCCTGCTGCTCTGTGTGCCCCCGCAGGTCCAGGGCGGCACCATCAGGAACAGGGACGCCAAGCCCTACAAGTTCACGGTGCATTGGGACGACCTGAGCCCGCCCGAGACCTACGAGATCAATCCGGGCGAGGAGCGTCGCTTCGAGGAGAAACGCGCCACCATCGAATTGGTGGGGCAGCGGGACTCCATCTATGTGCGCCCCGGCGACGGCGTCATCATCGTCAACGGCGTGATGGGGCTGTTGCCCCCGCCGGAACCCAAAGCGCAATGAAACGTGGGGCTCCCGACCGGGGGCCCCGCCGCCACTCCTTCCCGCCCCCCCCCAATCTTCTGGAGCGCCCCACTCGTGCCCGGCAGAACCAGCGCGCAGTGGTGTAGGTTTTCCGTGGCGCCCCTTGACAGGTGTGGGGGGCGATTGTAAATTCCACATGCTCATCACCGTTGTGATGGCTGGTGCAACGCAGCGATATTCTTGGTTTTTTCTAGACTTTTTCGTGATTGCGCCGCGCCAAGGTTCTTGTCGCCCTGCAGCTCCAAACGCCCGGTCCCGACCGGGTGAAGAAGGATTCCGCCATGATCGAAACACGGTTCGCCTGGTGCCGCTTGGCCGTGTTGGGGCTGGTCCTGTTCCTGACCGTTTCGGTCCAGGCCGCACCGGTGCCGCTGTTGGAAGCGGACCGGAACGCCACCTGGGCAGCGGCTTGGGAAAAGGCCTGGGAAATCGCCTGGGAGACACCCTCGGAGTTCACCGTGGAGTTCTCCGGCGATCCGCAGGGCAACGAGCCGCTGGAGCTGAACATCGCCTTCACCGGGGGCGAGGGCGCTCCCGCTTCTTCCCCTCAGGTTCTGGAAGTCAGCTGGGGCTTGTCCCCCGCGGTGCTGGAAGCCACCTTCACCGGCGCCGACACGGCCAGTGTGCAGATGGCCGGGTACGGCCTCCCCTGGAGCAACGAACGCGCTTTTCACGAAAGTCTGCGCCTGGGCAAGCTCTTCGTGGAGACCACCCCGGCCGACGCCAGCGTGCGCCTGCTCAATGCCGAGGTTGATTTCCGGCAGGGCATGGACCTCAGTGCGGGGCAGTACGTGCTCGAGGTGACCAGGAGCGGCTACGACACCCAGGTGCGGCGCGTGGAAGTGCTGGCCGGCATGGCCGCCACCGTGCGCATGGATCTCGTGCAGGTGGCCCAGGCCGGGGGAATGCCCGTGTACCTGCCGCCAGCCCCCGCGGTGGCCACGGACGAGCAGTTGGCCAAGCACCTGGCCACGCCCGGGCCGCAGCCCGCAGCGGAGCATGTGGCCGCCACGCCGATTCCGCAACCGATGAGCGTTATCGCACAGTCTCAGGAGCGGACGACCCTGGTCCCGCTGGTCGAAGAGCCCACCTCCGCGCCTTTGACCGTGCAGGTGGCCGAGGCCGCACAGCCTGTGGCCCAGGCTGAGCCCCAGGTGGTGGAACCCCTGGTGACCGGCGCCGCAAGTGAGCCCGGCAGCCTGCGGGTGGCGGGCGTCCCCGAGGATGCCAGAATCCGCATTTTGAACATTCGCCCCCGTTTTGAACAGGGTATGCAGTTGGAACCCGGGGTCTACACCCTGGAGGTGCAGCATCATCAGCATCTGCCCCAGACCCGCGAGGTGATCGTGGCCGCCGGGGTGGAGACCCTGGTGGAATTGGCCCTGGAGCCCGCGCCCCTGGGCAGGTTGTTCGTGAAGACGGCTCCGGAAGGGGCCCACGTGCGGCTCCTGGACATCCGCCCCCGTTTTGAGCAGGGCATGGCCCTGGCTCCCGGGACCTACACCGTGGATGCCACCATTTCCGGCTACCGTACCGAAGTTCGCACCGTGGAAGTGACGGCGGGTGCGGATCAGGAACTGGAGATCAGCCTGGAGCGGGTGGCGCCCACCGGGCATCTGTACGTGGAGACGCAACCGGCCGGGGCCACGGTGCGGGTGTTGGGCATTCTGCCGCGCTTCCGGCAAGGGCTGGAGCTGGAGGCAGGGACCTACACCGTCGACGCCACCCTGCCTGGACAGGAGCCGGTACGGCGCACGGTGGAGATCAAGGCCGGGCAGGACAACCGCTACCTTCTGGCCCTGCACGAGCTCCAGGGCGAGGACGCGGTCCTGAACGCCGCGTCGCAGCCAGGGGGAGAGCTTTTGGTGACCCCGGCTGTTGCGCTCGCCGAGCCGGTGTTGGCGGAGCCGGTGCTGGCCGAACCCGTGCTGGCGGAGCCAGTGCTGCCGCAAGCCGCCGAGGCGGCCGCGCCTGTGCGGCCTGTGGCCGCGACGGTGGTGGAAACGGCCGCGCCCCTGGCGGAGGATGAGATTCTGTTCCCGACCGCGGACGGTGCGGACAGCGTGCTGCTTTTCGATACGGCCGCGTTTCTGTCCATGGCCCAGCTGGCTTTCAATGCCGGGGACTACCTCGGCACCCTGCAGTCCTGCACCCAGGTGCTACGTCTGGACGCCCACAACGTGGAGGCCTTTGCCCTGCGGGCCCAGGCCTTGGCCGCGCTGGGACAGCACGCCGATGCCCTGGAGGCCCTGGAACAGGGGCTGGCTCTGGTGCCCGCGAGCGCTGCGCTCATGGCCCTGCAGCAGGATATCCTGGCGGCGGGCAAGAGCCGGATGGACTCGGAAGCCGCTGGCAGTCGCGACGTGAGCCTGGAGCCCACGTCCCGGAAGGTCTACGAGAACTGAGTCCGGCAGCTGGAGGGGGCGGTGCGGTTCCCGGGTCCATGGCTCGGGGAACGGAACAGGGGGCCCAGAGTCTGCCGGGATCTGCCGTGACGCGGCTCCGGCCAGCTCGACGCTCCCGGAGGCCCGCTCGCCCCTGGCGTTCTTGCCGCAGAAGCCCCCTGGAACACTCAGCTCCGTCCGGAAGGCCGTGTCCATGATCCACCGCCCCTTGTCGTTGCCGACCGGCCTGCGTTACCTTGTCGTCACGCTCTGGCTGCTGCTCTTTGCCGCGCCCGCCCTGGGCAACGAGGCCAAGCTGCTCGTGCATACCGCCGCCCTGGAAGCCTTCCGGGTGGAGTCCACGGAAAAGCTCAACGAGCTCTACACCCTGCGCGGGGTGTACATCGACAGTGCCAACCTCGCCGCCACCGAGGGCGTGCAGATCTTCATCGGCGAGCTGCGCACCAACGTCATCCTGATCAACAATGTCCTGGACATCGTCTTCCTCTACGGCTTGCACAAGGAGTACGACGACAAGCGCGTGGTGGGCGAGTTCGTGGTCAGCCGCCTGCGGGAAATCCAGGACAACCTGCGGTTCAATCTCGGGCACATCAACGACCTGGCGGCCATTCTGCGGGAGCAGAAGCAGCTCACCCTGTCCGACGACTTCCTGGCCTACCGGGCCCGGCTCGTCACCGTGGCCGACACCCTGCGCGCCATGATCGAGCTGTACGGTGCCGCATTGGGGGTCCCACAACCGGACGCCGCCTCAGGCAAGGGGCGGGAGGCCGCCAGCCCCTGACCCTCTCCTGCCTTGGGCTGCGCAGGGCGTACACCGCCCCCAGCAAGGGGCGGACGGCCTCTCACTTGCCCGCTTTCCGGACATGCTCGGCCACGGCCAGGATGGTGTTCACGTAGATGGAGCTGGGGTTGTAGCGGAACAGGGCCTTGCGCTGCTCCGCCAGACTGGCCCCGGCCTTGCGCCAGCCGTGCCGGGAGAGGAAGTTGCCCATGCTGTGCAGGGCGTCCTCCAGCACGAAGAGGTTCACCACCCCGTCGCCGTCCCCATCCACACCGAACTTCAGGGCATTGGTGGGCATGAACTGGCTGATGCCAATGGCGCCGTACACGGACCCGGGCAGCGAACGCGGGTCCGCGCCCTTGTTGGCGGCGTAGCGGAGCAGGGCCTTGAACTCGTCGTAGGCCCAGTTCGCCTTTTCCCGCGTGCGGCGGCGCAGCCAGTCCATGGCCTCGCCTTGGGGGCGCTCCCGGGTGAACCAGCCGGCGAAATCCTCGGGGCTGGTGGCCCGAGCCATGGAGGCCAGGGTCCGGAAGGCGTTCTCCTCGCCCAGAAAGGTGCCCAGCCGGGTTTCCACGGTGAGCAGCCCCACGGTGACCTCGGGCAGGATGTGGTACTGCGTGAAGATATCCTGCAGGATCTTCTGGTTGACGCGGTAGAAGGCCACGGCCTCGGCCAGGCGCTCCTCGGTCATGATGCTGCGGTACACGGGGGGGGCCTCGCTCGCGGGCAGGGAAGGGGCGCGGTAGCCCGGCGGCGCCGGACGCCCTTCGCTACGGATGAAGCTCAGGAGCGCCTCGTCCGCCCGGCCGGTCTGCTCCTGGCCGTGCTCACGCTGGAACCCACGGATGGCGGCCCGGGTCCGGTTGCCCATGACCCCGTCCGGCTTGCCGGGGTCGTAGCCCAGGGTCTCCAACTGCTGCTGGATGTCGCGCACCAGCCCGGAACCGTACTTGGTCACGTAGAGCGAATGCATCTTGTGCCCCATGGGGTCCGGGGTGTAGCTCACGCCCGCGAACAGCTCCTGCATCCGCGCCCGGTCGAAACCGTCGGCCACCAGACGCTCCAACAGGGGGGTCCAGTCCAGGGACTGGGCAGGGGCGCTCCGGGCGCAGAACAGCACGAGGCACAAGCACAGGGCCGCCAGAGGGCCGACACGCCAACTCCGTTGCATGGACTTCTCCTGTCGGGGGCCTGCCCGGCACCCAGGCCCGCTGCGCAGGCATGGGGAGGGCGGGTGTCTGGTTCCAGGGCCGGAATTCCGGCAGTTCGGGGGACGCTCCCGTTCGCCTGGGCACCCTTGGGGGGGCTCAGCGCTTGCGGAAGGTGTCGGAAAAACGCTTGGAGCACTGCTCCCGCAGGGCGCGGGTGAGCGAGCGCAACTCTTCCTTGTCCAGGGCGCCGGAAGACCGCAGGTGCCGCAGGCGGGCCAGCACGGCGTCCAGGTTCAGGGGCTCCCGCAACAGCCCCCGCTCCACTCCGGCCTTGGACAGCCGGGCCGCCAGGGCTTCGCCCAAGGGGCGACCATGCTTGGCCGCCAGAGCCTTGCCCTGCTCCTTGGCCGCTGCGGCCAGCTGCTGCAAAACGGTACGCGGGTCCATGCGCCCTTGCTAGCCTACTCGGCGGCGGCTGTCAAAACGGCGTCGGGCTTCAACGGGCCTGCCCCCCGTCTTGGGCCAAGGCGGGCGAGGCTCCGCTCACGGCATCAACAGGGGGCGACGTGGCCTGCAGACTCGCCAGGAGGCTGTCGCGCAGGGCGCTGAGGGCCAGGACCTGTCTGCGCAAATCCTGGGCAGCGGCGGCCTCCCCCCGGCAGGTCAGCAACTCGGCGCGCAAGTCTTGGACCTCTTGTTGCAAGAGAGCGGCGTGCTCGAGCAGATGGTCTGAGGAGTGGGGGCTGAGCAGCGTTGCCCAGAGCAGCAGCGTGGCGCACGGCACAAGGAAACGCATGGTTTCGGCTCCTGGGCGGATAATCTACGCTGACCAACGCATCTGTAGTCGCATGTGGTGTCGTTCGTGTGACGACGGCGCCCGGGGCGGAGTCAAGGAAGGGGGGGATCAGGGGAGAAGGCCGAAGTCAAGGGGGTGAGGGCGTCTTGCTGCAGATGCGACATCCGTGCTAATGCCTGCAGCTGGGAGCACTTGGTTTTCGCCCACCGGCCGCCTGGGCTGAAAGCGGCATGGTGCTGCCCGCGAGCGACAGCGCGGCAAGCGATTCGGGCTTGCTGCGGTCCGATTTGTGAAGAGTGTGGTTCATGGCACTGCAGACCTGCTCCCCCTAGGGGAAGGAGTGATACGTATGCTGAGCGGAAGGCTTCTGTTGACGCGGCTTGTGCCGCTGTTGCTGGTGTTGCAACTCGGTCTGGTTTCGGGTTGTGCCTGGACGGGCAGCCTCTTTGGTGGGGGCGATGACCCCGAGCAGGCTCCGGCGGTTGCCGAGGCGACCGAGCCCGCTGCTCCCGCGGTGCAACCGCCCCCTGCGGAACCTCGGGATCAGGGCAGCCTGGTGCCTCGTCCCGAACGTCGCTCCCCTGCCTTGACCATGGGGGCGCCCAGCGAGCTGCAGCGGCCCGAACCCGCGACGCCCCCCACAACGACTCCGGCAGCGGAGGCTCCGGCCGAACCCGTTGCCGAGCCTGTGGCGGCTCCGGAGCCGGAACAGACAGTGGCGGCGCTGACACCCGAGCCTGCGCCTGCACCCGCTCCCCGACCTGCGGAGCCCGAAGCCCCGTTGCCCGCCAAGGGGCAGGTGCCCCTGCAGCGTCCCACGGGGGCAGTGCCGAGTATGTACACCGGCGACGTGGAGTACAGGACCGCCAAGGAGCTGCACGACGCCGTGCAGAAGGCCATCGCCCAGGACAAGTTTCTGGGCTACACCGACCCCTTTGACGCCTTCCCGGTCATCGACGGCGCGGACACCATCAGCGCGGCGTTCATTCCGGTGAACTATCCGAACCACAAGATCTTTTTCCATGCCCTGTACGCCCCCGGCCAGCCTTACGACCGGCGTGTGTACGGGTATACCGTCATCGACATGACCACCAACCAGGATTACGGGCATTTCGACGGCAATGCGGACGGGGTCTTCGAGCAGAAGACCCTGGACCCCAAGATCGTGCTGGACAGCTACATGCAAGGCAGCGGGAGCGAGCTCATGCAGCAGGACCTGCCGCCGGATGCCTCTTCGGGCGCGGCTCCGGCCAAGCCGCAGGGCGCGCAGCAGTAGCCAACTGAACCAGGCGGACTTTCCCGACCCGCACGGTGCCTCGGTACCGTGCGGGTTTTTTCGTGTGCGCCGAGGGGGTGCTGACCTGGGCCAAGCTCAATAAAGTGCCTGTCCCCAAACACTGTATGAGGTGGCTTGCATCCGCTGGTCTCATTCTGTACGGTGGTATGTGGAATGGTTAACGTATAGTCTGTGGCAATCACCAGCATTGGAGGTAGGCATGAAGTTCAGGGTGTGGGGCATGCTCATTTTCTTGGTGGGGGGAATATTGGCGACCGGCCTGGCGGCCGAGGCACAAGAGAAGAAAGAGGCGAAAGAGACCAGTAAGACAGTGAAGGAACGGAGTGTGGGCAGCGAAAGCGCCGAGGATCCGTCCTGTTCCGAGTACCGATTTGAGATTCGGGAACTGGACAGCAAGGCCGACTTGGCCATCCACAAGGGGCGCGATTGCCAGGCCTACAACCTGATGCGCAAGGCCCTGAACAAGGCCAAGAATCCGCCACGCGTCTGCAGAAACGATCCGGGATGGAACAGCATCATGCTCGATTGGCAGGTGCACGCCGACAAGAAGTACCAGCAGCTCCGCAAGGCCTGCTCCTCGGGCAAGGCGGACTAATAATCTGAGGTTCACCAACCGCGGAAAGAGTGCGCCGGGCTGGAATAGAGCCGCAAAGAGGAAAGGGGGGCGTCGGAGAGTGACGCCCCCCTTTATGCGGGGAGGAGAGGATGGCCTGTTCGCGGTCCGTGCGTGAACCGCGCTCAGAGGCAAGGAGAGAAGAGAAGCAGAGCCGAAGGACAACGGCGGGGCTGCGTCGGCCGGGCATGTGGCAGGCATGCGGCGGACCGGAAGAGCACCGCCTGCACCGAGGCTGTTGTCTGTTCGCAAGCGCCGTGAGGAGAGCAGGGCCTGGCAGAGCCCGGACTTTCCTTGTGACGGCGCAGCAACTGCATCTCAATGAACAATGGTTTCAAGCGCCCCCGGTCCAGAAGGCGACCGGGCAATGGTCCGGCTAGGCCACGTACAGCAGATAGTGCGCCACAACCCCGAGCAGCAGCAGGGCCGCGAAGGGGGCAACGGCAAGAACCCCTGCGCGCAGCTCCTTGGCTGCAGTGCGGACCAGGGTGCCCAGCCCGCTGGTCTGGGTCGCCGTATTCAGGAGGGGGCGCTGCGCGATGGTGTATTCCATGACTGTCTCCGTCTTTGTGAAAAAATGTTCGTTGCTGGTAGGACCAGAAGTAATATCACCCTGGTCCGTTGTCAACAGGGAAATGTGAAAAAAGGCAGCTTTTTCTTAGTTCAGTGTTTTTTAAGTATTTTTCTGTTGGTAGCTGCGTATCCTTGCGCCTGCGCTCGCTGGGCCTGGCTTCTGGTGACACTGCGTCCCGACTTGGCTGTGAGGGGGGCGGGGCCTGGGCGCCGTTGGTCCGTTCAATGATCGGTTTTCGGTAATAGTCCGAAAATGAATAATAAAATTGTGATTCTGGTGCCGACTCTGGCAGCAGGGCCAGGAAGAACCACAAAGGGCGCTTGTGGTGCTCCGCCTGGCAAGTGGACGACAGCATATTCCTAATGTTCAGTTGTCGGAAAACAAACCATCGGTGGTATGACCAGAGTTTGAAAGTCGGGGCATGCAATTCAGGCAGGTTAGTTCCTTGTCGTGTGAAGGGCTTTGATTGAGAAATCAATCGATTGCCACCCTTGTTTCGGCCCCGGGAATGGGAGGGGCAACAGGCAGTGGTTCGGGTGAAACGCCCCCGCCGGATCATTTATTTGGCCCCGGACAGCGGGGGTTGCTCGTCGTCAGACCAGATTGGAGGGATTAACGTCGCGGTCAGCAAGGGGCAACAGTAGACTAACTCGCTGAATATGCAGACGTTGTCGGCCTGGCTGCTTGACAAGTTTGGCTGCGGGGGCTAGGGATGTGGGCGCTTGGTCTTACCACATTCACCGCAAGGCAGGGAGAAGGGATGGTTGATGTCTTCAAGGCCGTGAAGGTTCAGAAAGTTTCCGATGAAATCGTGCGCCAGATCATTGCCCTCATTGCTGGGGGGCGGCTGCAGCCCGGCGACAAGCTGCCCTCCGAACGCGATCTCTGCGACCGGCTCGGGGTGGGGCGTTCCTCCCTGCGCGAGGCCCTGACCATCCTCGAAACCATGGGCCTGGTGGAAATCCGCAAGCGCCAGGGCAACTTCGTCAAGGGCATTGCCACCACCCTGGACCTCGACCCCTTCAAGCAGATCCTGCGCGAGGACCCCGCCAAGATTGACGCCTTCTACGAGATCCGCAACGATGTGGAGCTGGCCAGCGCGGCAGCGGCGGCCCGCAACAGGACTGCCGAGGATCTGGTGCAGTTGCGCCAGGCCCTGAAGTTGGACCGGGCGGACAACGGGGCCCTGCCCCTGGTGCCCTATACCAGCAGGGACGACCGCGACTTCCATGTGGCCGTGGCCCAGGCCACCCACAATTTCCTGCGTGTGCACGTGGTCAAGCATCTTTTCGACTACACCCGCGAGTTCAACCAGGACGTCTTCGCCAAGATCATCCGCAGCGAAGAGAACGTCTCCCAGGTCTTGGCCCAGCACGAGGCCATCTACAAGGCCATCGAACAGCAGGACCAGGAGCGGGCAAGGGGCGAAATGGAGGCCCACCTGACCTGGGTCAACAAGACCATCCGCAACTACCTGAGCCTCTGATTCCGGGCTTGCGACGGTGCCGCTGCGCGCGGCTGCACACCCACGCCCCGGGCCCGGGTCAGTGGCGAACTGGCGTTTGTATCGTCAGAACTGATGGTTGCGTTCTTGTCGTAATTTGCCGCAAATACTTCACCAGCCTGTAACACGGCACCGGCATGAGAACCCTACATCAAGCCAAAGGGGTTTTCCATGCAGTGTGTCGCAACGCTTTCCTTTCGGATCAAATTCATCGCCGGTGTGGTGCTGGCCGTGGTGGTGGCCCTTGCGGCCATGAGCGCCGTGAACCTGTGGCAGGTGGAGCATTCCCTGACCCTGCTGGGGCGTACCACCCTGCGCTCCTATGCCGATAACGTGCTGTCGGTCATGGAGATGCAGCGAGCCTTGTTGGAAGAAAAGGCCCGCACGGACCTCAGCCTGATGCACAAGACCATCAACGGCATGGGCTTTCCCAACCTCAACCGCATGGATTCCGCGCCGCTGGAGGCGCGGGACCCGGACAGCGGCTGGTCCGGAACCCTGGACGTGCCCAGTCTGGACATCGGCTCCACGGTGCTCAACAACAACGCCGAGCTGCTGGACAAGATCAAGGCCGAGCTGGGCAGCGACGTGTCCGTGTACATTGCGGACAAGGGGCGCGTCGTGCGCGTGGCCACCACCGTGCAGGACCCGTCCGGCCACAGGCCGGTGGGCGTCCTCATTCCGGAGGGCGGCCCCGCCTACCGGGCCGTCATGGCCGGTGAGCCCTATTACGGCATGGTGGAGGAGGCGGACGGCTGGTATCAGGTGGGGTATCAGCCCCTCTACAATTTCAGCGAACAGCTCATCGGTGTGCTGGGGGTGGGCAGCAAGGTCATCACTCCGGCCTTCGAGAAGATCATTAGCTCGCTCAATCTGGGCGGCCGAGGCTACGGGTTCCTCTTCGACGGTACCGGGCGGCTGCTGCTGCACCCGACCTTGCAGGGCGACGAGCTCTCCCGTTTCCCCTTCTGGCCGGAGTTTCGCGACACCAGGGAGGGGTTCGTGGCATACGAGTACGCGGGGGAGTCGAAGATCGCCTGCCTCAGCTCGTACGCCCCTTGGAACATCACCTTCGCCTTCGCCATGCAGGAGCGGGACATGACCCACGGCCTGCTGGACAGGCTCACGGCCACAGGTGTGGGGGCGGCCTTGGGCACCATGCTGGTGCTGACCCTGGTCATTGTCTGGCTCATGCGCCTGGTCTACCGCCCCTTGCGGGCTGTTTCCGAGTATACCCGCGAAGTGTCCGGGGGCAACTACAAGGCGGATATCTGCTACACCGCCCGGGACGTCATCGCCGAGACCATTGCCGCGGTGCAGACCATGGTGGGCGAGCTGAAGAATCGGCTGGGCTTTTCCGAGGGCGTGCTCAACGGCTTCACCCAGCCCTGCGTCATTGTGGGCACGGACCACACGGTGCTCTGGACCAACCGCCAGATGCTGCGCCTGCTGGGCAAGGCCGGAGACCCCGCCCACTTTGTGGGGCAGAGCAGCGGCGAGTTCTTCTGGGGGGACAGGCACCGCGACTCCCCTTCCGACCTGGCCGTACGCGAGAACCGGGTCCTGCACGAGGAGCTGGAGCTCCGCACCCCGAAAGGGGCGGTGCGGGTCATCGATGTCACGGCCACGCCGCTCCATGATATGGACGGCAGGATGCTGGGCTCCCTGGCGGTGTGGTACGACCTCACGGAAATCCGGGGGCAGCAGCAACTCATCGCGGAGCAGGGGGAGAAGATCACCACCATGGCCCTGGAGGCCCAGGACATCTCCCGGGAACTGGCCGAGGCCTCGGAACGGCTGAAGGAGCAGGTGGTGGAGACCGAGCAGGGCTCGCGCAAGCAGCTGGCCCGGACCACCGAGACCTCCGTGGCCATGGACCAGATGACCTCCACGGTGCTGGACGTGGCGCGCAATGCCTCGGAGGCGGCGGAAAAGGCGGATTCCACCAAGCGCATGGCCGAGGCGGGCGCGGCGCTGGTGGGCCAGGTGGTGGAGGCCATCCAGATGCTCGAGGAGCACTCCCATCAACTCTCCCAGAGCAACGAGCAGCTGGCCCGGCAGGCCCAGGGCATCGGCTCCATCATGCAGGTCATCGAGGACATCGCGGACCAGACCAACCTGCTGGCCCTCAATGCGGCCATCGAGGCGGCGCGGGCCGGAGAGGCCGGGCGGGGCTTCGCGGTGGTGGCCGACGAGGTGCGCAAGCTGGCGGAAAAGACCATGGCCGCCACCAAGGCCGTGGGGCAGGCCATCGGCGACATCCAGCAGGACAGCCGCCGCAACTCGGAAGTGACGCACCGGGCCGTGAGCTCGGTGCGCGAGAGCACGGCCCTGGTGGACCGCTCCCGCGAGGCGCTCACGGGCATCGTGGCCATGGTGGAGCAGACCGCGCAGCAGATCCAGTCCATTGCCACGGCGGCGGAGCAACAGTCGGCCTCCAGCCAGGAGATCAACGCGGCCACGGAAGAGATCCGGCATATCTCCTCGGAGAACGCCCAGGCCATGGAGCGCTCCAACGCGGTGGTGCACGAGGTCTCGGAGTTCGCCCTGCGCCTGCGCTCCCTGATGGACGCCCTGCAGCGGTGAGTGGGAGCGGGGGCCAAGCGGGTGCCTGAGCTGAAATTTTTTGTCTAATATTTTTCAAGAGTTGTTCTGTTTTACGGTGTGGTGACGAAAAAAACGCTTGCATGGCACAGTCGAAACGCCTATGTTGACAAGTGGGCGGTTAACTCAGCGGTTAGAGTGCCATCTTCACACGGTGGAAGTCCGGGGTTCAAATCCCCGACCGCCCACCACCGAAAAAGCAAAAAACCCCGGTCAGTAATGGCCGGGGTTTTTCTGTTCTGGCTCGTGTATAAATGGGCTGGTTACAGGTGGGGAGCAAGTTTCTTGTCGGAAGCCAACATTCTGAAGATGGGCTTGTTGCCCGGAGGGCACCAAGTCGTCCAAAGGGACTTACCGGCACGACAAGTACCTCACTGAAAGTTTGCCGGGGGGGATTGTGGTAGCCCTCCAGAGATAATTCCCGCCTCTTGACATACTATCAATATGTGCTATCATTGCGCTGTGAACAGCAAGCACCGAAAAACGCTTCAGGCCGTGTTCGCCAACCCGGTAAGTGGGACAATCAAGTGGGGCGACATAGAGTGTTTGCTGGACAATATAGGGTGTCAGCTTGTTGAGGGGGACGGGTCGCGAGTGCGTGTGGTTTTTGGCGAGCAGGTTGCCGTTTTCCACAGGCCGCATCCCAGGCCGGAAACTGACAAAGGCGCGGTAAAGGCCTTGCGCATGTTTTTGATAGCCATAGGAGTGGAGCCATGAACGGCTTGAAGTACAAGGACTGGACCGGCGTCTTCGAGTACGAGCCGGACGACGACTGCTTTCACGGCCATGTGCTGGGCATCCGCGACGTGGTGCATTTCTCCGGCCGGAGCGTGGAGGAACTGAAGCAGGCACTGGCCGATTCAGTGGAGGGCTATCTGGAGCTCTGCGCCGGCATCGGCAAGACACCTGAAAAGCCATATTCTGGGCGTTTTCTGGTGCGGGCCGACGCACAAGTTCACCGGCTGGCCGAGCAGGCCGCGGCCATGACGGGCAAGAGTCTGAACACCTTTGCGGCAGAGGCCGTGGAGCGAGCGGCTCGGGAAGTGATGGGGGTGTGACCGCCCCTGCTCCTTGATCGGGCCGGTGGACAATCCGTGCACAAGACCTTGCGGCGGTTGCCAGCTTTGGCCGCGCCTCGTTACGTGTGCTGGGGCACACACAACGTTTGCCCTCAGGCCGCCATCTCCTGCAGGTGCCCCTTGTCGCGCAGGGTCTTGATCAGGTTGGCGCGCAGGAGGCGGTAGAAGCGGTTGTGGATGCCCACGCGGGCGGCCACCAGCCCCATGGCGCGGATGAGCTGTCGCCTGGCGAGGTGGGGCTTGCCGGCCATGGTCAGGACCAGGGCCAGGTTGTTGCGGATTTTGGCCTCCTGCAACACGGCGCGGCAGTGCAGGGCCTGGCGCAGGGCCAGAGCGAGAACCGAGAGGGCAGCGCGATGCTGCCCACAACCGGCCAGGCGCATGCCGAGCCGGTTCAGCATTTTGAGATCTTTTGCCGTGCCCATCTCCTGCTCCTTTTGGCTTGTGCCCCCCAACCACCTGGCTGCCGAGTCCTTGTGTGCCCCAAACGTGGGGCACACTGCATATCGCGGAAATTTCGAGTTTGATAATCATTTTCAAGCTTAGTCACCCTCTCATTCACCCCACCCCGTGTCAAGCGGATTCTGCTTTCCGCCGTGCGGAAATTGTCCAAGCAGTGGCGGGTACTTTCCCTGCAACCTTGGAGGGCGGACCTGCCCCGGGCTCCGGGAAGGCCAGGCCAGCAGGTACTGGCCCCCGGAGGGGCAGCAAGCCCCTGCCTGGTCACAATGACGTGAGTTCCGTGTTGTCAAGCCAGGAGCCCTTCTGCTAGGTTGCTACCGTGCCCCGGGCCGGACTGGCGGCACCCTGCGTCATCCGCTGGGGGGCGGACCGACGCGGGCTTTCGCAAGCAGCAGCCTGACCCCGGCGGCAACCAGCGAACCGGCCCAGGCTTGAACCAAGGACAGAGGAGGGGCGCTCTCCACGATCCTCTTGTTTTTCAATGAGTTTGGCCACTTGCAGTTCCGCCCCTGGTCCAATCTGTCCAGCCCCAGCGGGGGGGGCGTTTTTCCAGACAGCTCCACGGCCCAGCGGTCAACATCAGGTGACATCATGCAGCAGGGTGCCCCCAGTACGCTTTCCCACAGCCGCCGCAGGCATCTGCAGCTGCGGTTGCTGCTCACGCTGCCGCTGGTGCTGCTCATTCTGGCCACGGCCGGGTTGGTGACCTGGCTCTCCCTGCACGAAGGCGGCCAGGCCGTGGGCGACGTGGCGCGACAGGTCCGCACCCAGGTCCTCAAGCGGGTGGAGGAGCAGCTCCAGGACTATTTGCGCGTGCCCATGCAGGTCAACGAGCTCAATGTCCAGGCCCTGGCCAACGGCACCCTGGACCTGAACGACGACTTCCGCCGGAACCGCTACTTCCACGGCCTCATCAAGTCCTTCCCCCACATCACCTACTCCTTTTTCGGCACGCCCGAGGGCGAGTTCTACGGCACTAGGCGGCTGGCCGACGGCGAGCTGCAGATCGTGCGGGCCGGAGTGGTCACGGGGGGCGATTCCCACAACTTCGGTACGGATGATGTCGGTAACGCCCTGGAATTGAAGCAGGTCTTCAAGAATTTCGACCCGCGCACCCGCCCCTGGTACAAGGCCGGAGTGGCGGCGGGCGGCCCGGTCTGGACGCCCATCTACCGGCATTTCGTGCTCAGCGACCTGGCCCTGACCGCCGCGCGCCCCTTTTATGATGCCCAGGGGCAACTCCTCGGCGTGTTCGGCGTGGACTACGTGCTGGTCCAGATCCATGAGTTCCTGCGTAGCCTCGAGGTGGGGCGCGGGGGCGAGATATTCATCATGGAGCGCTCCGGCGAGTTGGTGGCCGCGTCCACCGCGCCCCAGGGGCACCTGCTGCGGGAGGAGGACAAGAGCTTCGTGCGGGTCAAGGCCGGGGCCTCGGGACTGCCCCTGGTGGATGCCGCGGCGAATCGCCTTGCCGCCCTGCCCGGGGGGGTGGCCGGGATCGACACGGCCCTGCAGCTGCAATTCTCTGTGGGGAAGGATGGGCAGCTCTTGCAGGTGGAGCCGTTTCGCGACGGTCAC
>CAZNSV010000018.1:0-17941 GCA_964575775.1 uncultured Desulfovibrionaceae bacterium | reverse complement strand
ACGTCCTCTACGCCCTGCACAAGGCCCTGTTCAAGATTCGGGAGAACCTGCTGACGCAGAGCGAGAACCGGGAGTACCACCGCCTGCTGCACACGGTGTACGCGCCCCAGGTGCAAGAGCACGTGGCACGCTTGGCCGCCCTGGGCCGGGAGCTGCGGGTGCCGGTGCTGCTGTTCATCGTGCCGGTGCTGGAAACCAGGAAGCTGGAGCAAGAGCCGGGCTACGTGATCAGCGCAGAGGCTTACGGCCTGCAGGATCTGCACGCCGAGCTGACGCGTCTGGCCCGGGAGAACGGTCTGGAGGTCGTGGATGGTCTGGAGGCCTTCAGCGGCCACCCCTTGTCGGAAGTGGTCCTGGGCGGGCACGACATCTGGCACCCCAATGCCCCGGGACACGCGCTGTTGGCCGGGCAACTGCGCCGGGAGCTGCGGGCGCGTCACCTGCCGCGCTGATCTGCCCCCCTCGTGGCCGCACCAAGCGGTCGATTCCCGCCATTACCCTGCTGTAATCGAGCTGAAAGGTTGCTGCAATGTGCCTGGGGCAGGATGCACTCACCCAGACATCCCAACCTCCTTAACTCCCCCTCAAACCCATGCCGTAACCCCGAGACAGGGGCCTGGCTCCCCCCAGCCGGGCCCTTGTCGCTTTTCCAGCGGCAGATCCGCCCGGTGCGACAGGAGCGCCATGCGCTCAGGGCGCGGTGCGACGCTGCAGGAACTCCATGACGGTGAAGGCAGCAGGAAAGGCGGCAAAAGGCTCGACATCGCCCTGTGGCGTAACGCTGTAGCGCTGTACGGCGTTGCTCGCGGCCGGGCATTGATAGCTCTCGCGCTGCACACCGTTCCGGTTGCCCTGCTGGGGCAGCGGGTCGCAGCCGTTCTTGTGGGCCCAGAAGGTGGCGGCGTTGCCCCCACCTTGGGTGTCGGTCAGGATGATGGTGGGGATGGGCTTCACTGGGCGGCAGTTCGCGGGCGCATCCCCGCCCTGCACCAGGGCCAGCCCCGCCACCCGGTGGGAGCGGGCGCAGGTCACGACCTGGGCCAGATCGGCCCCGGTGCCGCGCCCCAGGATGCAGATGCGGCGGGGGTCCACGGCGTAGTCCTGACGCAGGGTCTCCAGAAGTCCGTCCAGGGCCGCGATGAAGGCTTGGATCGCGGCCGGGTTCTGGGGCAGGGTCTGGGGCGTGGCGATGAGAAAACCGCTGTCGTAGGCGGCCCGGGGCAGATCGGGCAGCGTGTGCCCCGGCTCGGGATTCAGAACGAGCAGCAGCGGGAACAGTTTGCCCTTGGCGTAGCCCTGGGGGAAGTCCAAGGTCACCCGCACGAGGGTGCCCTGCACGTCGAGCTGCAGTTCGCCGGGAGCTTCGGGGCGGCTGGCCTCGATGAATCCGTAGGCTCCCCGCGCGGCGCCCCCCATGCCGGAGCAACCGCCCAGGGCTGCTGCCAGCACCAAGAGCACCAGGCAGCAGACAAGCCGCCCACGTCCGCTTCTGTTCATGTGTGCCATGTCGCCCCTCTGCGCCTTGTTGCGGTCCTTGGGAGATCGAAGGGTTCCAACCCCGGGAAAGCCAGTCGCCCTGGTGGCTGGAAGGCCGTGTGGCCCCTTGTAGCCCATTCCCGCCGGGATTCAAAGCCCCTGGCGGGGTGGGGACAAAGGAAATGTTCCGTAATCTCGCGGGGAGCGAGCCCCCTGTGGACAAAATGTTCATAACTTGTGCGCAATCTGTGCAGGGAAGGTTGCTCACCTGGCGCCTAGCTGTTGCCAAGCTGTTCCTAAAATAGTTGCAATGTTGCCCTTGGCCCCTTGCCCAGGCAAGGCCTGCGGGAGTAATCTGGCAGCCATGAGACGCGCTGCCTATCCCAGCGTGCACCACAGCTTCATGGTGCGCGTGTTGGACCCCCTGAAGCACCTGGCCCGGGAACGGCACATGCCGCTGCAGAGCCTGTTGCGCCTGGCCCTGGAGCGGGTGCGGGAGCGTTCCGCCCCGGGCCGTCCGGAGCTGTGGCTCTGCGCCCTGCCCACGCCTCCGGTGCGCTCACGTGCCGAGCAGCAAGCGCAGCCCGCCCCCCAGACCGACCTTTCCGCCTGATTTTTTGGGCATGGCGCCATTCAAAATGGCTTGATGCCCTTAGGCATCTCCCTGAAACACTTGAAATTGTTTCAGGAGGACGCCTTGTTTCAAGGCAGAAATCACCAGTTATTTTCCACACCCTGCAGTCTCCCCATAAAGAAGCTCCCCACCCTGGCCGATAAGATCAGTACGCCAGTGTATCAATCCCGGATTCATGGACGATTGACGGGAGGTGAGAGGCATGGACGCTCACATCAAGGAAATGGAAAGAAGCCACGGTCTGGAAGCGGCCGCCCTGACCGGCCACAAGCTGCTTCAGGGTGAGGAGGAGCGGGGCACGCGCGATACCCGCAACAAGCCCTACAACGCCCAGCCCGCGACCCCGGAAGCCAGCCTGGACCGGCAGGCCCTGGAAAAGTACCTGGGCGAGGTCAAGAACCGCCTGGCCAGTAACGGCGTGGAACTCAAGTTCAAGTTCCACGAGGATTCCGGGGACCTGCAAGTGGAGTTGGTCAACGCGGACAACGACAAGGTGGTGCGCAAGATCCCGCCCGACGAGCTGCTCAAGCTCTCGTCCTCCCTGCGGGAAATGGCCGGGACCTTCCTGGACCGCTCAGTGTAGGATTTTGCCGACAAACCCGTTCAAGTTTCGGCACGGGGGCGCCGATAAGAACCTAAGCAGCAGCGCATCGACCCTCAACTGCAAGGAGACAACCATGGAAATCGGTGGACTCGGCCCCCAAGGCCAGCAGCAACTGCAGCAGGTACAGAAGGACGGCGCCAACGCCTCCCTGATCAACCAGACCATGCAGAATCTGAACACGCAGCCCAATGGCAGCCAAAACGCCGACTTCGCCTTCCAGACCAGCGTGCTCAATGCCGACACCATCGGCAAAGGCGAAAACCTGAACACCACGGTCTAGGCAAAGGAATTGCCCGGGCAGGACGATTCCCGCCCGAACACTCAGTACCCCGTGGGCCTCCCGGTCCACGGGGTGCTTTGTTTCAGGACACGGGACCCAGCTCTCTCAGCCAAAGACCCCGGCATTACGCAGGATGTTCAGGCCGATGCCCACCAGCACCACGCCCCCCAGGGCCTCGGCCACGCGGGAGAGCCTGGCGGAGCGGGTGACCAGGCGCCCCATGTGCAAGCCCACGGCGGTGAACCCGAAGCAGACCACCCCGATGATCAGCGCCGGGAGGGCGATGGCGCTGCCCAGGAGGGAGAGGGAGAAGCCCACGGCCAGGGCGTCGATGCTGGTGGCCACGGAGAGCAGCACCAAGGGCCAGCCGCGGGTGGGGTCGCAGCGTTCCTGCTCGGCATCGGCGTTCAGGGCCTCGTGGAGCATCCGCCCCCCAATGACCAGCAGCAGGGCAAAGGCCACCCAATGGGCCCACTGCTCCATGAAGCTACGCAGCCCCAGGCCGAGGGTCCAGCCCAGCACGGGCATGAGGGCCTGGAACAGCCCGAAGTGCCAGGCGAGGCGGAAAGTCTGGCGCGGGGTCACGCAGCGCAGACAGATGCCTGTGGCCACGGCCACGGCAAAGGCGTCCATGGCCAGGGCCACGGCCAGGGCGAAGAGGGTGGGCAGATCGGGGGTTGCTGACATGGAGCCGTCCTGAAGGAGCTGGGATGAGGGGTTGCGGTCAGTGTCTGGCCCGGGTCTATGCCAGTTCTAGGGGGAGTGTGTCGAGCCCCCTGCCTCCCTCGCCCCCCGATACGGGTCGGTGCCTGGATGACGCTTCGCTGCCCCTGGTGCCGTTCCAGCGACCGTCCCGCAACGAAATGGCGCACTAAGACTCTTGCCTTATCCGGCTTTTTCCATCAAAGATAGTTGGCCGCCGCACTCCGGAAACCGCGACGGTCCTTCGTTGAGCGCAAGAGGGTCCCGTGACCCCTGGTAGTACCAACCACCATTCGTGCAAGGAGATCTCATGAAACGTCTGCTCGTCCTCTGTTGCTGTCTGGCCCTGCTCTGCATGGCTGGCACCGCTGGTGCCAAGACCCTGAGAATGGCCCTGGACGCCGACCCCACCTCCCTGGACCCCCACGTCCAGCTCTCGGGCGGCATGCTGCAGTACTCCCACATGGTCTTCGATCCCCTGGTCCGTTGGGACAAGAGCATGCAGATCGAGCCCCGGTTGGCCGAGAAGTGGGAGCGCATCGACGACCTGACCATGCGCTTTCACCTGCGCAAGGGCGTGAAGTTCCACTCCGGTAACGACTTCACCGCCAAGGACGTGGTCTTCACCCTGAACCGTCTGAAACAGAGCCCGGATTTCAAGGGTCTGTTCGAGCCCTTCGAGGGTGCCGTGGCCGTGGATGACCACACCGTGGACCTCAAGACCCACAAGCCCTACGGCCTGGTTCTGGCCATGGCCACCTACCTCTTCCCCATGGACAGCGCGTTCTACACCGGCACCGACGACAGCGGCCAGCCCAAGGACGCCATCGTCAAGGCCGGCCCCAGCTTCGCCCTGACCAACGAGTCCGGCACCGGCCCCTTCAAGGTCACCTACCGTGAACACGGCGTGAAGACCGAGTTCGAGCGCTTTGCCGACTACTGGGACACCGCTTCTCCCGGTAATGTCGCCAAGATCGTCCTGGCCCCCATCAAGGAAGACGCCACCCGCGTGGCCGCGCTGCTGGCCGGTGACGTGGACTTCATCGCCCCTGTCCCGCCCCAGGACCTGGACCGCATCGCCGCCAACGACAAGCTGACCCTGGTGACCATGCCCGGCACCCGCATCATCACCCTGCAGCTGAACCAGAATCGCCGCGCGGAGTTCAAGGACCTGCGCGTGCGCCAGGCCATCGTGTACGCCGTGAACAACGCCGGGATCGTGGAAAAGATCATGAAGGGCTTCGCCACCACGGCCGAGCAGCAGAGCCCCGAAGGTTACGTGGGGTACGTACCCGAGCTGACCCCCCGTTTCGACCTGGAAAAGGCCCAGGCCCTGATGAAGGAAGCCGGCTACGAGAACGGCTTCACCGTGACCATGATCTCCCCCAACAACCGCTACGTCAACGACGAGAAGATCGCCCAGGCCGTAGTGGCCATGCTCTCCAAGATCAACATCAAGGTTGACCTGAAGACCATGCCCAAGGCCCAGTACTGGGACGAGTTCGACGCCCAGGTGGCCGACATCCAGCTCATCGGCTGGCACTCCGACACCGAGGACAGCGCCAACTTCAGCGAGTACCTGCTGATGTGCCCCAACAAGGATACCGGCATGGGGCAGTACAACAGCGGCAACTACTGCAACCCCAAACTCGACGAACTGGTCCTGGCCAGCCAGACCGAGACCGACCCCGCCAAACGCAAGGCCATGCTGCAGGAAGTGGAGCGCATCGCCCACGACGACGCCGCCTTCGTGCCCCTGCACTGGCAGAACCTCTCCTGGGCCAGCCAGAAGAACGTGGACATCGCGCCCATCCTCAACGTCATGGACTTCCCCTACTTCGGGGACCTGGTCATCAACTAGCATTCGCCCGCCTTTGGGAGCGCCCTCACAACAGGGGGCGCTCCCCAGGGCTTGCACACCACACACCACCCCATGTTCGCATTCATCGTCCGCCGCATCCTCCAGGCCCTGGTGGTCATGGTGGTCATCAGCCTCATCGGCTTCACCATCAAGTACGCCTTCGGGGACCCGGTGCGCGACCTGGTGGGGGTTTCCGTTTCCGTGCAGGAACGCGAGGCCCTGCGCGACCAGCTGGGGCTCAACGACCCCTTCCTCACCCAGTGGCTGCGCTTCATGGGCAACGCCGTGCAGGGCGATCTGGGACACTCCTATTTCTTCAAGCGACCCGCCACCGAGGTCATCATCCGCAAGGCCCCGGCCACCCTCGAACTGGTCTTTGTCAGCTCCCTGATCATCATCCTGGTTTCCGTGCCCGTGGGCATCTACGCCGCAGTCAAGCCCACTGCCCCACTTTCCAGACTGCTCATGGGCACCAGCGTGGTGGGCGTCTCCATCCCGGTCTTTCTCACGGCCATCGTGCTCATCTACATTTTCGCCGTGGAGCTGAACTGGCTGCCCTCCTACGGCAGGGGCGAGACCAAGCTCCTCTTCGGCTTCTGGGACAGCGGCCTGACCTCCTTCAAGAGCATTCGGCACATCATCCTGCCCAGCCTGGCCCTGTCCTCCATCATGCTGCCCCTCTTCATCCGCCTCATCCGGGCCGAGATGAAAGAGGTGCTGGAAATGGACTACATCAAGTTCGCCCGGGCCAAGGGCCTCAAGAATTCCCGCATCCTCTACCTGCACGCCTTCAAGAACACGCTGTTGCCCGTCATCACCGTGGGGGGCGTGCAGCTGGGCACCATGATCGCCTTCACCATCCTCACCGAGACCGTGTTCCAGTGGCAGGGCATGGGCTTCATGTTCCTGGAAGCCATCGAGCGTTCGGACACCTCGCTCATGGTGGCCTATCTCGTCTTCGTTGGCGCGGTGTTCGTGGTGGTCAACACCGTGGTGGACATCATCTACGGCCTGGTGAATCCCATGGTCCGCATCGCGGGCAGGAAATGACATGAGCCTCCGACAACGCCTCAAGGACTCCCAGTTCCTCTACAGCTTCCTGCGCGACCCCGTGGCCGTGGGCAGCGCGCTGCTGCTGCTCTTCATGGTGCTGGCCGGATTCAGCGCGCCCCTGATCGCGCCGCACAACCCCTACGACGTCTCGAGCATCGACGTCATGGACGCCGAAATCCCGCCCCTGTGGCTGGACAACGGCGACGCGCGCTTTCCCCTGGGCACCGACGCCCAGGGCCGCTGCATGCTCTCCACCATGCTCTACGGCACGCGCGTCTCCCTGATCATCGGGCTGGGCGCCGTGGCCCTGCAGGCCCTCCTGGGCATGGCCGTGGGCCTGGTGGCGGGATACAGCGGGGGGCGCATCGAGGCCGTGCTCATGCGCATCGCCGACGTGCAGCTCTCCTTCTCCACCTACATGGTGGCCATCTTCCTCGGGGCCATCTTCATGGCCGTGTTCGGGGTGGGGCGCTACGAGGCCGTGGCCGTGCCCTTCCTGATCATCGTCATCGGCCTGGCCGAGTGGCCCCAGTACGCCCGCACCGTGCGCGCCTCGGTGCTGGGCGAGAAGAAGAAGGAATACGTGGAGGCGGCCCGGGTCATCGGCCTGCCCGCACCGCGCATCGCCATCCGGCACATCCTGCCCAATACCATGACCCCGGTGCTGGTCATTTCCACCGTGCAGGTGGCCAACGCCATCATGAGCGAGGCGGCCCTGTCCTTCATCGGCCTGGGCATGCCCGCCACGCGCCCGTCCCTGGGCTCGCTCATCAAGGCGGGGTTCCAGTACATCTTCTCGGGCACCTGGTGGATCACCCTCTGGCCCGGCCTGGTGCTCATCTTTCTGATCCTGGTCATCAACCTCCTGGGCGACTGGCTGCGCGACTACCTCAACCCCAAGCTCTACAAGGGCTGATCCCGTGCACGACTCCACTCCCCTTCTGGACGTCCGCAACCTCACCGTGAAGTTCGCCCTGCGCGGGAGCGAGCTGGTGGCCGTCAACGACGTGAGCTTCTCCCTGCAACCCGGAGAACGCCTGGGGCTGGTGGGCGAGTCCGGCGCGGGCAAATCCGTCACCGGCTTTGCCGTGCTCAACCTCATCTCCCGACCCGGCTTCATTGCCGGGGGCTCCATCCGCTTCCGGAACACCGAGCTCACCGCCCTGAACGACGAGCAGTTGCGCCGCATCCGGGGGCACCACATCGCCATGATCTTTCAGGACCCCATGATGACCCTCAACCCGGTGCTGACCATCGGCTGCCAGATGGTGGAGACCCTGCAGGCCCACCTCAAGATCGGCAAGCGCGAGGCCGAGGCCGTGGCCGTGGACAAGCTGCGCAAGGTGCACATCCACTCCCCGGAAAAGCGGCTCAAGCAGTACCCCTTCGAGCTGTCCGGCGGCATGCGCCAGCGCGTGGTCATCGCCATCGCCCTGCTCACGGCGCCGAAACTCATCATCGCGGACGAGCCCACCACCGCCCTGGACGTGACCATCCAGGCCGAGATCATGGAACTGCTGCTCGAACTCTGCCAGAAGGAGAACCTGGGGCTGATCCTCATCACCCACGACCTGGCCGTGGTCTCCCAGGTCACCCAGCGCATCGCGGTCATGTATGCGGGGCGCCTCGTGGAGTTGGGCCCCACCCAACAGATCATCAGCGCCCCCTTGCATCCCTACACCCAGGGGCTGCTGGGCGCCCTGCCCCAGGAGGCCACGCGGGGCAAACGGCTGACCCAGATTCCGGGCGTGATGCCCAGCCTCTCGGGTATCCCCCAGGGCTGCGCCTTCCACGACCGCTGCATGCTCAACGAGTCGCGCTGCCGCAGGGAAACGCCGCACCTGCTCCCCGGCCCCCACGGGGGGCTGGCGGCCTGTCACCTGCTGGACAAGGGGGCCGCATGAGCGCCCAAGAGTTGCTGCGCCTGGAAAACCTCTCCCGGCACTTCGACATCTCCGGCTCCCTGCTGGATCAGCTGTCGTTCCAGAACGGCCGCATCACCCGCAAACAGGCCGTGGTCTGCGCCGTGAACGACGTCAGCTGCAGCATCCGCCAGGGCGAAACCCTGGCCGTGGTGGGCGAATCCGGCTGCGGCAAGTCCACCCTGGCCCGTACCGTGGTGGGGCTCTATCCACCCACCAAGGGGCGCATCTTCTACCGCGGCGAGCGCATCGACGCCCTGCCCCCGGACCAACAGCGCGGCTACCGCGCCCGCATGCAGATGATCTTTCAGGATCCCTACGCCTCGCTCAATCCGCGCATGCGCGTGGCCCAGACCCTGGAGGAGCCGGTGCGCTTCCACCACAAGAACCTGAGCGAGGCCGAAGTCCGGGAGCGCGTGAGCCAGGTCATGCTCCAGGTGGGGGTCTCCCCGGCCTGGGCCGACCGCTACCCCCACGAATTCTCCGGGGGGCAGCGCCAGCGCATCAGCATCGCCCGGGCCCTGGTGCTGGACCCGGAATGCGTCATCGCCGACGAACCCATCTCGGCCCTGGACGTGTCCATCCAGGCCCAGATCCTCAACCTGCTCATGGACGCCCAGGAGCAGCGCGGGCTGACCTACCTCTTCATCAGCCACGACTTGTCCGTGGTGCGGCACATCGCCACGCGGGTGGCCGTGATGTACCTGGGCACCCTCTGCGAACTGGCGCCCACGGAAACGCTCTTCACCACGCCGCGCCACCCCTACACCCAGGTCCTGCTCTCGGCCATTCCCCGGCTCGGGGGGCAGGGCTTCTCCCACGTGCGCATCAGCGGCGAAATTCCGTCGCCCATCAACCTGCCGCCGGGCTGTGTCTTTGTGGGGCGCTGCCCCCACGCTTTCGAGCGCTGCCGGACGGAGACGCCCCCGCCCCAGTCCCTGCCCTCGGGCGCCCAGGTCTCCTGCCACGCCGTGGCGGAGGGGCGGATTTAGCGCATTTCCCTGAAGCAATTGGAGATTGTTTCCGGCGGGAGCCTTGTTTCAAGGCGACAATGCGCCTGGCGCCGCCCTCCCTTGGTCCATCCCCTTTCCAGGTCCCTGGTCCGTCAGGGCCTGCCCTCCATCATACCCTCGAGGGGCTGCCCCCCCTGTCAGGCCTCGCCCCTGGTGAACCTCCCCCCGCCCTTGCTTCCACCGCCGTCGCTGCTTCTGAAACGACCGCAGTACTTAAGTCATACTATCAAACTAGACACGCACACCCAAAACAGAAACTAGCTATACAATTTTATTTCACTATTGTAACTTTATTCTTGATCGCATCAAGAGTATATACATTATAATAGCTTTTAAAAAACTTCCATTTCTTCATAGCCAACCACAATAACAGGTTATTATTATCGTTATAAGTAGAGGACTTGCGCTCAACGCTGCCATGGGACGTTTTCCCTGACCTCACTTTTGCGCCCTGTACGGTACTGGACGCAGTTTCAGGATCTCGGTTCACACAACCAACGCGGAGGTATTTATGGCTGAGATCAAGATCAACAAGGAGCAGTGGGAAGGGTTGTCGGTCGAGGAACGGGCCAGGATCGAAGGCATTCTGCTGGGTGCCGGGTCCCTGGAACCCGGCGACACCTTGGTGGCCGATCCGGGTGCCGCCAAAGTGCCGGTGCAGGATGGCGACTCGTTCGATGGCAACCCCCTGAAAGGCATTTGCAAGGCTCTCTGCGATGCCGCGTATACTGTAGCCGTGGTCAAATGCAAAACCCTGCCGCCTCCGTGGTCCAGCATCTGCATCGCCGTCGCAACGACGCTCCGGGACAAGTGCAAGAAACAGTGCTGATCCAGGTCTGATCCAGTTCCTTGTCAGGGGCGGATTCCGTGCTGGTCCGCCCCTCCTGACCAACAACCGGGAGACAAGCCATGAATCAGGGCCAATACATCCTCAACTGCATCCCCTCGCGCGAACAGGAGCAGGACTGGCATCTCGACTCGGTGGTGAAAAGTGGCAAGATCGGGCTGGAGGCGCTGCCCCCTGCGGTGGACCTGCGGCGTGAATGGTGGCCGGTCCGTGACCAGAACGAGTCTGGCGCCTGTGTGGGCTTTGCCGCCGCCGACGGTGTCCTGCGCTTTCAGGCAGTAGAGGCTGGGTGGATCGACAAGGAGGAACTCCCCTCCCCCCGCTTCGTCTGGATGGCCTGCAAGGAAACCGACGACTTCACCGACTACCCCACCACCTTCCTGGAGACCTCGGGCACCCGCATCAAGGACGCCATGAAGGTCCTGAAAAAGTACGGCTGCGTACTGGAGAAGGACCTGCCCTTCAAGGGTGCCCTATCCTTTGACGACATCGTCACTTTCTACATCAAGGCCAACAGCCTACGCATCGCCACCTTCATCGCCCTGGGGCGTGAGCCCGAGGCCTGGAAGCGCTGGCTGGCCTCCGGACGCCCAATCCTGACCCGGCTCGACGTGGATGGCGACTGGTTCGATACCGAAAATAACAAGGGCTCCTTCGACCGCTACAACCCCAGCGACAAACGGGGCGGTCATGCCGTGAGCCTGGTGGGCTACAACAAGGAGCGGTTCATCGTCCGCAACAGCTGGGGAGATCGTTGGGGCGACAACGGCTTTGCCCACGTCTCCCACGCCTACGCCCGGGACGCCTTCACCGAGGCCTACGGCGCCCTGCTCTGAGCGCCGCACCCACAATCCCCCCGCCAACGCAAGACCGGCAAGACACGCGCAGTGCCTTGCCGGTCAAATACCGAGTAGCCCCGGGGTGTAATCGAGGGCCCTACTTCTCCGCCTTCTTCTTGGCTCCGCGCTGCATGTGGCGCTTGGTGGCCGAGAGCTCAACCTTGCGCAGCCGCACCACCTTGGGCGTGGCCTCCACCAGTTCATCCTCGCGGATGAAGTGCACGGCCTGCTCCAGGGTCATGGGCAGCACGGGCGAGAGGATCACGTTCTCGTCCTTGCCCGAGGCGCGCATGTTGGTGAGTTTCTTCTCCTTGGTGGGGTTCACGTCCAGGTCGTTGTCCCGGTTGTGCTCCCCCACGATCATGCCTTCGTAGACCTGGTCGCCGGGCACCACGAACAGCCGCCCCCGTGGTTCCAGGTTGAACAGGGCGTAGGCCACGCCCACACCGGCCCGGTCCGCCACCATGGAGCCGTTGAACCGCGTGGGGAAGTCCCCCCGGTAGGGCTCGTAGCCTGCGAAGGAGGAGTTCATGATCCCGGTGCCCTTGGTGTCCGTGAGGAATTCGTCGCGGTAGCCGATGAGCCCCCGCGAAGGGATGGTGAACTCCAGGCGCACGCGCCCCGAGCCCTTGTTGCTCATGTTCACCATGCGCCCCTTGCGCACCGAGAGCTTTTCCGTGACCACGCCCATGAAGGTCTCTTCACAGTCGATGAACACGTGCTCCATGGGCTCGTGGCTCTGGCCGTTGATTTCCTTGAGGATGACTTCGGGGCGCCCCACACAGAGCTCGTAGCCTTCGCGGCGCATCTGTTCGATGAGGATGCAGAGCTGGAACTCGCCACGTCCGCTGACCACCAGACCGTCGCGGCCCTGGGCCTCGGCCACGCGCAGGGAGACGTTCTTGAGCGCTTCCTTGAAGAGCCGCTCCCGCAGCTTGCTGGACTGCACGAATGCGCCGTCCCGGCCGCTGAGGGGCGAGGTGTTGGCCATGAACAGCATGGACACGGTGGGCTCGTCCACGCGGATGCGCGGCAGGGCCCTGGGAGCCTCGGCGGTGCAGATGGTGTCGCCGATGGACACGCTCTCCAGGCCCGAGAGCACCACGATGTCCCCGGCCTCGGTCTTGTCCGCGGGCACCAGCTGCGGCCCCTGGTAGGTCTGCAGCCTGGTCACCTTGAGGGGCGCGGTCTTCCCGGCCTCGTCGATGCGCACCAGACTCTGGTTGGAGCTCGCGGAGCCGCTCCTGACCCGGCCGATGGCCAGGCGCCCCAGATAGTCGCTGTAGCCCAGGTCCGCCACCAGCATCTGGAACGGCGCGTCCTGGGCAAAGCCCGGCGCGGGCAGCTCAGCCAGGATGGCGTCCATGAGCGGATCCAGGTTCACCCCGGGCTCCTCCAGGGTCCGCTTGGCCATGCCCTCCTTGGCCACGGCGTAGAACACCGGGAACTCCAGCTGCTGTTCGTCCGCGTCCAGGTCGATGAACAGGTCGTAAATCTCCTCCAGCACCTCTTCCACCCGCGCGTCTTTGCGGTCGATCTTGTTGATGACCACAATGACCTTGAGCCCGGCCTCGAAGGTCTTCTTGAGCACGAAGCGCGTCTGGGGCAGGGGGCCTTCCGAGGCGTCCACCAGCAGCAGGGCGCCGTCGGCCATGGACAGGGAGCGCTCCACCTCGCCGCCGAAGTCCGCGTGGCCCGGGGTGTCGATGATGTTGATCTTCACCCCTTTCCAGACCACGGAGCAGTTCTTGGCCGCGATGGTGATGCCGCGCTCCCGCTCCAGGTCCATGTTGTCCATGACCCGGTGGATCTCCTGCCCCTCGCGGAATACGCCCCCCTGGCGGAACATGGCGTCCACCAGCGTGGTCTTGCCGTGGTCGACGTGGGCGATGATGGCGACATTGCGCAGATGCTCATTGTACTGCAACGATTGCGGCATGCGGACGTACTCCCTGCGAACCCGGCCTTCTGGAGCCGGGGGTTATGCGGTGTGGTGTGTTCGGAAAAATGGCGCTTGGCATTACGGAGAGCACAAAATGCTTACCATTGTGCTGCTCGAAGTTATAAGAACGACCACGCTGCACACGTGGTCCTGGCGACAGTGTCGCCGGAGCGGAGCGTCAGGACCGTTCCGCCCCAGGCAAGCAGCAAAGGAAAGAGGCCCGCCCAGGGGCAGGCCCACGCTCAATCGCTGTTCAGCCGGTGGTTGTTACCCGAAACAACGCCAAGGGGCAAGGGGTGCTTTGCCACCACCCCCACCACTCAGCGGGTGATGATCACCACGATTTCCTCGGGCGAGTTGCGCTGCACCTGCATCTTCAAGGCCGCTCCGGCCTTGATGTCCGCCACGATGCGCAGCTTGTCCGGATGATCCCCGATGCGCAGCGCCGAAACATAGTTGTTGGGCGGCACGTTCATGGACTTGGCGTGGGGCTTGAAATCCCCCACAAGGTCCACCACCATGCGCTGGGGCTCGGTGAGGCTGAAATGCTTGAACTGCTGCAACGGGTTCTGGGTGCTGATCACCAGCCGCACCGCGTCGTGGTCCACCTGGACCTTGATGTTCTTCAGCTGGTTCTTGGGGCCCGCGGACTGTTTCGCCGCTGCCGGACGGGACGGCGCCGGGGCTGCCTTGGGCTGCTGCACCGCCGGGGCGGGCTTGGGAGCCGTCGGAGCGGGCTGCAACGCTGCCTGGGGCGCTGCCGGAGTCGGTTCCGCTTCGGTCACGGGCACAAAGGGCTGGGTCGCCGGCTCGGGAGTCACGCCAGCCGACTCGCCCCCAGTTTGGGGCTGCAGCGCACCCCCGGCGCCCCCGTGCAGGGCGGTCTGCTCCGCAGGGGTTCCGGGCACGGACGGAGCCAAGCCCTCGGTGGCCGGACCTCCGCTCGCGGGAGCGGCACCACCCCAGCCCGGGGTCTGTGCCTCCTGCGCCCCCCCCTGGGGCAAGGCGGCCGTGACATCCGGCGCGGCCCCACCACTCGGCAGGGCCGAGGGCATCTGGGGCGCACCCTGCACCGACCCCTGCACCGAAGGCTGCTCCGGGGTCATGACCAGAGTCTGGGGCGCCGGCTGCACCGTCTCGGGCCCCTGGGCGTCCGTGACGGGCTGCACCGGCTCATCCTTCTTGCCGCCGAACTGCGAGAGCGCCAGAAACAGCATGGCCATGAACAACACACCCACGATCATCACGCTCAGCCGCTTGTTGGGCGCCATGGGCTTGCTGCGCCGCTGGTTCCGGTTGCTCGCCGGGGGCGTTTCATCCAGTTCGAAAAGCTGCCGTGAATCCTTGTCCTGCCTGTCCATGCGCACCTGCCTCGCAATAATGCCTTGCGGAATCATTTCGTAGTCTTCACACGACCCATTGCTGCGTCTTTCTCACGGCTTGCACAGAAAAGCAAGCACAGTACGTGTTCCGTGTTTCAGTCCGAGCCCCTGCCAGAGCCTCTGCAGGCACATGACAAGCCGCACCGGATGGCGTATGCTTCGCGCCGTGATCAGCACTCCCCCCGCCCCCGGCACCCTGCGTCTCGATTGTCACACCCACACCCGCCCCCTCTCGTCCTGCTCCGCCCTCCCCCCACAGGAGCTCTGCGCCCTGGCGCAGGAGCAGGGGCTGCACGGCCTGGTGCTCACCGAGCACCGCGAATACTGGCGCCCGGAGCGGCTGCAAGCCCTGGCCCAGGACTTTCCCGGCCTGCGGCTCTACGGCGGGGTGGAGCTCTCCCTGGCCGAGGGCTACGACGTGGTCTGCATCACCGGGAGCCTGGCCCTGGACCTGCCCACCTTCCCCACCCTGGCCGAGGTCCGGGCCGTGGTGGACCCCCTGCGCCCCGAGGTCTTCAGCTACGTGGCCCACCCTTTTCGCGTCAACGACCGCATGACCCCGCAGCTGCGCCAGATCCTGCAGTGGGTGGACGGCATCGAGATGAACTCCGTGAACATCATCAAGGGCGCCTGGCAGATCCACGAGGGGCGCTACCTGCCCATCACCGAACGCCTCTACGCCCAGGCCTGCACGGAGCACAACCTCGTGCCCCTCTACAATACCGACTCCCACAAGCCCCTGGCCGTGGGCTGCCTGGCCAACGAATTCACTCTCCCGGCCCTGCCCGAGGACGCCGCTGGTCTGGGCCGCCTCCTGCGGCAGCGCAGCCACCGCCAATGGCAGAATCCGGAGCGCATCGCCGCCTTTCTCACCACGTACCGCCCCCGCTGAGCCGGAACGGAGGCCGCATGTCCCGCGCGAACTACCAGACCCACCGCGTTTGCCCCTGGTGGCTGACCTACACCTTCGACAACCCCCTGCGCCCCTTGCTGCATCGGCCGGAGCGCCTCTTTGCCGAGCTGGTGCAACCGGGGCAGCGCGCCCTGGACCTGGGTTGCGGCTTCGGGTTCTTCTCGCTGGGGCTGGCGCGCCTCCTGGGACCGCAGGGGCGAGTGCTGGCCGTGGACCTGCAGGAGCAGGCCCTGCGCCGAGTGCGCGCAAGGGCCGCCAAGGCGGGCCTGGACGGGCGCATTCGCACGCATCGCTGCCGGGCCGAGGCCCTGGACCTGCCCCTTGGGCCCGAGGCTGCGGAAAGCCCAGAGCACGGGGTAGAGCCCGGAGCAGGGGCCCCGCTCCCGCCCCCTGGGGGCTACGACTTCGCCCTGGCCTTCTGGATGGCCCACGAGGTGCCGGACCAACCCCGACTCTTCCGGGAGGTCCACGCCGCCCTGAAGCCGGGCGGGCTGTTCTACCTGGCCGAACCGCGTCTGGACACCACGCGCAGGTACTTCTGCCAAGAGCTGGAGCGGGTGGAGGGCGCGGGTTTTCGCTTGCTGCACCGCCCCCCGGTGCGCTTCAGCCTGGCGGCGTTGTTGGTGAGGGTGTGATGCGGCGCGAGCCTGACGCTGCAGCGCGCCAGGCGGGGTGTCACTCAAAGGAAGGTTAGGGGGGCGCCCCAGCCGGAGTCGCCCCTCCACGTCAGCTGGCGAGCCTCACCGCCCCGGAACCTCGCTGATGTCCGGGTCCGTGATGGCGCCGTAGAGCTCCGGGCGACGGTCGCGGAAGAAGCCCCAGTCCTGGCGCAGGGCGTGCACCCCCGCCAGGTCCAGGTCCGCCAGCAGCACCTGCTCGCCCGTTTCCGGGGCCTCGCTGACCAGGGCGCCGTCCGGGCCCGCCACGAAGGACGCGCCGTAGAAGGTGATGTCGCAGCTACGCCCCTGCTCCAAGCCCACCCGGTTGGCCGCGGCCACCCAGGCCAGGTTGGCCGCCGCGTGCCCCTGCATGACCCTTTGCCAGCGGGGGCGCGTGTGCAGGTGCGGGGCCTCGGGCTCGGAGCCGATGGCCGTGGGATAGAGCAGCAGCTCCGCGCCCTGCAGGCACATGCAGCGCGCGGCCTCCGGGAACCACTGGTCCCAGCAGATGCCCACGCCGATGCGCCCCGCCCGGGTCTCCCAGACGCGAAAGCCCGTATCCCCGGGGGCGAAGTAGAACTTCTCCCAGTAGCCGGGGCCGTTGGGGATGTGGGACTTGCGGTAGAGCCCCAGGAACATGGCGCCGTCGTACATGGCCACGGAGTTGAAGTAGTGGTCCCGGCCGCAGTCCGTGAAGCGCTCGAAAAAGCTCACGGGCAGCACGATGTCCAGCTCGGCGGCCAGGACATTCATGCGCTGCAGCAGGGGGTTGTCCTCCAGGGGCAGGGCCAGGGCGAAGTGGGCCTGGTCCTTGTCCTTGCAGAAGTAGGGGCCGGCAAAGAGCTCGGGCAGCAGCACCACCCGCGCCCCTTGCTCGGCGGCCTGACGCGTCAGCCGTTCGGCCTTGTCCGCGTTCTCCCGCCAGTCGTAGCCAAAGGAAGTCTGCACCACACCCAGGCGTACCGTCCCTGCGTTCGACATGACTCCTACCTGCCTTTCTGTCTGCCGGTCATGGCGTATTTCTTGGCGTCCAGTCCGTACTTCTTCACCTTGTAGTTCACGATGCGGTAGCTGACGCGCAGGTCCCGCGCGGCCTGGAGCATGTTGCCCCGGGCCTTTTTCAGGGCGTCCACCAGCAGCTCCTGCTCGAACTTGGCCACGGCGTCGCAGAACGAGAGGCTGGTGTCCGTGGCCGAGCTCTCCGCGGTCTGCAAGGAAGGGGGCAGGTGGTAGGTCCGGATGACCTCCTCGTCGCAGATGAGCACGGCCCGCTCGATGCAGTTCTTGAGCTCGCGCACGTTGCCCGGCCAGTGATACTGGTTCAGCAGGTCGATGGCCGGGGTGGAGATGCGCTTGATCTGCCGCTCGTACTCCGCGGCGTACTGCTTGAGGAAGTGTTCCGCCAGGGGCAGGATGTCCTCGCGCCGGTCCCGCAGAATGGGGATGAAAATGGGAAACACGTTGATGCGGTAGTAGAGGTCCTCGCGGAACTGGCCCTTTCGCACCATCTCGCCGAGGTCGCGGTAGGTGGCGCAGATGACGCGGATGTCGACGGGGATGGTCTTGGTGGAGCCGACGCGCTCGATCTCGCGTTCCTGCAGCACACGCAGGAGCTTGCCCTGCAACGGAAGTGGCATGTCGCCGATTTCGTCGAGGAAGAGCGTGCCGCCGTTGGCGGCCTCGACCTTGCCGATCTTCTGCTGGATGGCGCCCGTAAAGGAGCCGCGCTCGTGGCCGAACATTTCGCTTTCGAGCAACGACTCGGGAATGGCCACGGTGTTGATGCGGATGAAGGGCCCATCGGCGCGAGGGCT
>CAZNSV010000017.1:12015-18025 GCA_964575775.1 uncultured Desulfovibrionaceae bacterium | reverse complement strand
GGGGGAGTGTAGGTACTGCAGGATGCGGTATTCGTGACGGAAGCGGATCAGTTCGCGCAGGGTGGGATAATCGCGGGGCGGGAGTTTGAGCACCACCGGTGTTCCATCCCCGTCGCGCAGGGCGCGAAAGACCAGGGAGTTGTCTCCCTCGTGCACCTTCTCGGTGATGGTGTAACCCGGAATGAGCATGCCCCCACCTGCGCATTGCCTTGTTCGGGTGTGAAACTCCAGTCTGCCGCCTCGGACAGGCCAATCACCAGAAGTCTCGGTGCGCTGCCGTCCGGAAAATGGACGGACGGGTTTCCGTATCCAGACCTATTGGTGCCAGTGGGATACACTGCCGGGAGCGTTCTTGACAACGACTTATTTGCCTATTGCAGAATTACCCCGCATCCATCCGTTCTTCAACATCCCAGCGCCGCAACGCCCTTGACCAAATCCCGCCGCTATGGAAAGTGAATTATCCTCGACCCAAGCAACGCGATCAAACCATTGGGAGTCCCCATGTCCGCCAGGCCGCGCGTCGCCATGATCGACATCGCCCGTTTCTACGGCATCCTCCTGGTTTATTACGGACATTTCGTGGAGCAGATACTCTACCTGGGCAATGCCACCGCCGCCCTGCAGTACAAGTTCATCTACTCCTTCCACATGCCCCTCTTCTATTTCCTGGCCGGATACGTGGCCAGCGAGCAAAAGCTCAAGTGGCCCTTCGCCCGCTACATCAAGTACCAGGCCGCTTCCCGGCTGCTGCCCTATTTCCTCTTCACCCTGCTCATGATCCCCCTGCACCTGGCTTTCCAGGGCAACATGATCCTCTTCGACAAGAGCTCCCTGTCGGGCTATCTCGGGGGCGGCCTGCGCACCCTCCTGGGCCTCCCCGTGTTCAACATCCCCACCTGGTTCCTGGCCAGCCTGGTGAGCGTGGAGCTGCTCCACTACCTGATGGGGCGCCACCTGAACACCCAGCGCAAGCTGCTGCTCACCGCCACTGTCAGCTACCTGTTCGGCTACTTCCTGAACCTCAAGTTCAACTTCTTCAGCATCAGCGACCCCTTCCGCTGGAACTACTGGCTGGCCCACGAGGCCTTCACGGTCTACCCCTTCTACCTGCTGGGCCTGCTCATGCACCGCCGCCGCACCCTGATCGGCCCCCAGAATCCGCTGCACCTCGCCCTGGGCGCGCTCATCTGCGCGCTGGTGGTGCTCTACACCTTCCCGCTCAACCAGGGGCCCTTCCGCTTTCTCGACGCGGTGGTCATCCTGCTGGGCGCCCACGGCAACATCCTCCTCTTCCCGTTCACCGCCCTGGTGGGCATCCTGTGCGTCCTGCTGCTGGCCCGGCTCTCTCCGCCCGTCTGGGCCCTCACGGCCCTGGGCCGCAACGTCATGGTCATCTTCTGCCTCAACGGCGTCTTCTACCACTTCCTCAACCACCACCTGGCCAAGTGGTTCGTGGCGCACAGCGACGGCGGCCCCTGGGCACTCACGGCCATGGCCGTGGGCGTCACCACGGCCAGCCTGCTCCTCTGCCTGCCGGTGGTGGTTGTGCTGCAGAAGTACCTGCCGCAACTGGTGGGGCGCCCCCGCACTCAGGGGCCGCTCCTGCCCGCGCTGATCCGGGAGGAGCACCACAGCGGCGCCCAGCGCTGAAACGGTACTGGATTCGGCACCATCCGGGCGGGTGACGGATATCCGCCGGAGAAGCGAGAAGGCAAGGACCGGGCTGCGTCGGACTCAGCGCAGGTGCAGGCGCCCCCACGCGGCCTGACCCAGGCTGATGCAACCGTCGTTGGGGGGCAGTTCCTTGTGGCAGAGCGGGGTGAGCCCCAGCGCGGCCAAGGCCCGGGGCAGCTCCAGGCACAGGGTGCGGTTCTGCAGCACCCCGCCGGACAGGGCCACCTGGCGCAGGCCCGTGCGCCGGGCAGCCTCGGCCACCCAGGCCGCCACACCGCGCACCAGCCCCAGATGGAAACGGCGGCTGATGCGCTCCACCGCCAGACCGGCCTCCCAGTCCGCCAGGACCTGCCCGAAGAGCTCGAGCCCGCCCAGTTCCAACAGCCCCGTGCCCGGCTCCTCCCGCCAGGCGCAGGCGTAGGGCTCCTCCGCCCCTCTGTGCTGGCGCTGCTCCAGCCGGATGGCGGCCTGCCCCTCGTAGCTCACGCTCTGGGCCAGCCCGAGCAGCGCGGCCACGGCATCGAAGAGCCGCCCGCAACTGCTCGAGAGCGGGGAGTTGATCCGCTTCTCCAGCAGCTGCGGCAACATGGCGCTCTGGGCCCCGAAGGCCTCCAACCACGGCCAGGGGCGTTGCCCCGGCTCCTCTTTCCCCAGCAGCCACAGGCAGCCCCGCGCCAGGCGCCAGGGCTCGCGAATGGCGCGCTCGCCGCCGGGCAAGGGCATGGGGCAAAAACGCCCCAACCGTTGTTGTTCCAGGGTGGCGGTGTTCACGAACAGCAGCTCGCCCCCCCAGAGGGTGCCGTCGTCCCCCAGCCCGGTGCCGTCCAGGGCCAGGCCCAGCACCGGCCCCACGTGGCGGTGTTCGGCCAGCACGGCATGGATGTGGGCGTAGTGGTGCTGCAGCTGGAGCACGGGCAGCTCGCTCTGCTCCATGGCGTAGCGGGAGCTGAGGTAGTCCGGATGCAGGTCCCGCACCAAGGCCTGGGGGCGCACCTGCAGGATGTCCTGCAGATGCACGGCGATTTCCCGGAAAAAGCCCAGGGTCTCGAGGTTTTCCAGGTCCCCGATGTGCTGGCTCACAAAGGCCTGGTCGCCCTTGGTCAGGCACAGGGTGCTCTTGAGCTCCGGCCCCAGACCCAGCACCGACGGCGCCTGCCGCCCCGCAACCACGGGGGGCATGAACACCGGCCGGGGGGTGTAGCCCCGGGCCCGGCGCAGGAACTGCGCCTCCGGCACCTGGTCGGGGTCCCCCTCCGTTCGGGGCAGAGGGCGCAGCACCGAATCGTCCGTGCGGATGAGGATGTCGCGATTGTGCAGCAGGAACAGGTCCGCGATGGCCCCCAGCCGTTGCAGGGCCTCGCGATTGCCCAGGCAGATGGGCTCGCCGCTGCCGTTGCCCGAGGTCATGACCAGGGCCGGAACCACCGCGCCACCATGGGGCTGGGTCGCCAGGACCTCCGCCAGGCAGGCGAAGAGCACGGCATGCAGGGGCGTGTAGGGCAGCATCAGCCCCACTTCGCGCGTGTCCGGCGCCACCTCCGGGGCCAGCAGGTCCGGCACGGCCTCGGGTCGCAGGGGGCAGAGTACGATGGGGCGCTCCCGCCCTTCCAACAGCAGGGCGGCGGTTGCATCCACCACGGCCAGACGCCGCGCCGTCACCAGGTCCGGCAGCATCAGGGCCAGAGGCTTATGGGGGCGGTGTTTGCGCTCTCGCAGGGCGGCCACGGCTGCCTCCCCGGCTCCGGCCCAGGCCGCGCAGGCCAGATGGAATCCGCCCAGCCCCTTGATGGCGGCCACGCGCCCCCGTACCAGAGCCTGGGCCAGGGCCTGCAACGCCGCAAGCCCCCGCAGGGAAGCGGCGGCAAGGGAGCTGTCCGGGGCGCCGGGTTCGACCAGCCAGACCTGGGGGCCGCACACCGGGCAGGCATTGGGCTGGGCATGGAAGCGCCGGTTCAGGGGGTCGCCGTACTCGGCCGCGCAGTCCGGGCAGAGCGGAAAGCAGGCCATGGAGGTTGTGGCGCGGTCGTAGGGAATGGCCCGGGTGATGGTATAGCGGGGGCCGCAGTTGGTGCAGTTGGTGAAGGGGTAGCGGTGGCGCCGGTCCCGGGGGTCCTGCAGCTCGCCCAGGCAGTCCGCGCAGGTGGCGGTGTCCGGGCTGATGAGCACCGCGTGCCCCTCTCCGGCGCTGGAGTGCAGGATGCGAAACTCCCGCTCCCCGGGCTCGGGGGGCAGGGGCTCGCGCTGCAGCGCCACAATGGCGGCCAGGGGGGGCAGCTCCGCCTCCAGCCGCCGGGCAAAGGTCTCCAGATCAGGGGGCGCGCCCTGGAGTTCGATGCGCACCCCGGCCGGGGTGTTCTGCACCGAACCGCTGAGCCGCTGCTCCAGGGCGATGCGATAGACGAAGGGGCGGAAGCCCACGCCCTGCACCTGGCCGGTGACGGTCAGGGCCAGGCGCGCGACTCCGCCCGGGAATTCCGCTTGGGGCATCGCGCGCCTCAGCCCCCGGTGACGCCTTCCACGTACACGCCCATGATGTTGAAGCCCGAGTCCACGTAGATCAGGTCGCCGGTGGTGCCGGTGCTCAGGTCCGAGGCCAGGTACAGGGCGCACTTGCCCACGTCCTCGATGGTGATGTTGCGGCCCAGGGGCGAGGCCTGCTCGATGGCGCCCAGGATCTTGCTGAAGCCGGGAATGGCCGAGGCGGCCATGGACCTCACCGGTCCGGCGCTGATGCAGTTCACCCGCACGCCCTTCTTGCCCAGGTCCACGGCCAGGTAGCGCACGCTGGCCTCCAGGGCGGCCTTGGCCACGCCCATGGCGTTGTAGTTGGCCACCACCTTGCCCGAGCCGTAGTAGCTCAGGGTCAGCACGCTGCCGCCGGGGTTGAGCAGAGGCTCGAAGGCCCGGCACAGGGCCACCAGGGAATAGGCCGAAATGTCCAGGGCCATGGCGAATCCGGCGCGGCTGGTCTCGATGAAGCGCCCCCGCAAATCGTCGCGGCTGGCAAAGGCGATGGAGTGGACCATGATGTCCACGTCGCCCCACTTCTCGGCCACGGTAGCGCGGCAGGCGTCGATTTCCTCGTCCAGGGCCACGTTGCACTGGACCATGAACTCGCCCCCCAACTCCTCCACGATGGGCTGGATGCGTTTTTCGATGGGGGGCGCGGCGTAGCTGAACGCCAGGCGCGCGCCGTGCTCCTTGAAACACTTGGCAATGCCGTAGGCGATGCTGCGTTCATTGACCACGCCCAGGATCAGGGCCTTTTTGCCTTGCAAAAGCATCGTTCTCCTCCCTGCTGCGGTTATTACTTGGCACGGAAACAAGCGGTCTTTCCGTGCCAGCGGACCTGCCGCTCGGACCACGCCTGGGGCGCGGCCGGCCTCCTGACTGCGAGCAGCACAATGGTACCCATTTCGGGCTGCTGCAAGATCCCCCCTGCTGGGCGCTCAGCCTTTGTCCCGGCCAGAACGAAGCTCGGCCTCCAATGACGGAGCGTCCAGCTTCGGGCCGGGCCTGCCACCGCTGGAGCAGCTACAGGAGGGCAGACCGCATGCTGCCCGCACCCTAGCGCAAGCCGGAGGGCACGTCGAGAGGCCAAAGCCTTCTTTACGGCCGGGTCTGCCCCCCAATCCGGGGCAAGCTCTTCTGGACACTGGCGCCTGGAGCGGCTATGTCTGCCCTGCCGTGACGAGGTACCCCGCATGACCGCATTGGCGCACGCATCCGCCCCCTCTTCCGCTCCCCGGCAGTGGCACTATGTCCTGGCGGCTCTGGGGCTCATGCTCCTGACCACCCTGGTGCGCTGTTGGTTCGTGGCCGACGGCCAGCTGGACCTGGTGCAGGACGAAGCCCAGTACTGGGACTGGTCGCGCTACCCGCAGCTCTCCTACTATTCCAAGGGGCCGCTCATCGCCTGGCTGGGCGCCCTGGGCACGGCGCTGTTCGGCGCCACGGAGCTGGGCGTGCGGGCTCCGGCCGTGTTCATCTCGCTGTGCAGCCAGGCCGTGCTGCTCTGGCTGCTGGCCGGGTTGTGGCAGCGCCCCCGCGCGGCGTTCTGGACGCTCTTTCTACTGAACACCACGCCCCTGTTCATGGCCTCCGGGGTGCTGGCCACCACGGACAACCCACTGCTGCTCTGCTGGCTGCTGGGGCTGAGCGCCCTGGTCTGGCTGCGGCGCACGGCCCATCCCGCCCTGCCCTTGACCCTGCTGGCTCTGAGCGTGGCCCTGGGCATCCTGGCCAAGTACATGATGCTGGTCTTCGTGCCCCTGACGCTGGTGTACGCCCTGGTGCTGCGCCGCCGGGACCTGCTGGGGGCGCCGCAGTTGCG
>CAZNSV010000017.1:0-12005 GCA_964575775.1 uncultured Desulfovibrionaceae bacterium | reverse complement strand
GTGCTCCTGGCCCTGGGAGTGGGGCTGGTGATCGGGTTCCTGCCCATCCTGCTCTGGAACGCGCTCAACGACTGGGTGGGCTTTCGTCACGTGGGCACCCTGGCCGGGGTGACCAGCCACAAGGCCCAGGCCTGGCTGCGGCTGGACCGTTTTCCGGAGTACCTGGGCAGCCAGGTGGGGCTCATCCTGCCCTGGTGGCTGGCCTACATCCTCTGGGGCGGCTGGCAGGTCCTGCGGCCGGGCACACAACAGCCCTGCTTCGGGGAGCGCGGTGAACCCGGGGCCATGCGCTTCGAGGAGCGGCTGCTCCTGGGCTTGTTTTTCTGGCCGCTGTGGTTATTCTTTCTCTTCTGGAGCCTGCACGCCCGGGTCTACCCCAACTGGTCGGCCATGAGCTACGCCGCGGGCGCCATGCTGGGCGGCTTTGCCCTGGCCCGGCACCTGAGTTTGGCCCAGGGGCGCGGCCGCAAGCTGGTCCGGCTCTGGATCGGCCTGGGCGCCCTGGCCTTCGTGCTGCTGCACCTGCAGCACTGGGTGCCAGTGCCCTCCGGCCTGGACCCCACCCTGCGGCTCAAGGGCTGGCGCGACCTGGGGACGGAGCTGGCGCGCCTGCAGGACCACGAGTTCGAGGCCCCGGACCGGGTCTTTTACTTTGCCGACACCTACGATATAACGGCGGCGCTGGCCTTTTACGCTCCGGGGCAGCCGCGCAGCTACTGCGCCTATTTCGACCGGCGCATGAACCAATACGACCTCTGGCCCGGACCGGAGGACAAGAGCGGCTGGGACGCCCTGTTCGTGCTCAAGGACTTCAAGGACGCCCCGCCCCCGGAATTGGCGGCCATGTTCGCGTCCCTGGAGTTGCGGCACTACCAGAGCACCCACCGGGGGCAGCCCGCCCGCAAGTTCACCGTCATCCTCTGCCGCGGCTTCAACGGCACCTGGCCGCAGGTGGAAAAGAAGGCTTTCTAGATGTGTCGTTCCCCCGAGTCCACGGGCTCCCCGGTCAAGCCCCCCTGTCCGGACCCCGGCCTTGCGTCGGCGGTTCCCGACAAGGCCGCGGACCCGCACGTCTGCAAGCGCTGCACGGACCGCGGCCCCACCTGCTGCCGCCTCAAGCCCGGCGAGGAGGAGGTCTGCTTTCCCCTGTCCGAGATGGAGCGCGACCGCATCCTGGAGCACGTGCGCGACAAGGGCGCCTTTGTGCAGCAGGCCAACACCCAGCCCTTCGTGGACAACGTCAAGCGTCTGTTCCCGGGCGAGAAGGCGCGCATCGAGCAGCTCTTCCCGCCCCACGGCTTCCACCTGCGCCTGGCCACCCGGGCCGACGGCAGCTGCGTGTTCCTCAGCCCGGGGGGCTGCGTGTTGCCGCGTGAGGCGCGCCCCCATTATTGTCTGGTCTTTCCCTTCTGGATCTCCGGGGAGCGCATCACCCTGTTCACGCCGCCGGGCTGTCTGGCCGTGGAGGAGAGCAAGACCCTGCAGGAGCTGCTGGGCAAGATCGGCATGAGCGAAACAGAGGTGCGCACCCTGCACGGCCGCATCCGGCTGGCCTGGGGCCTGCCCCCCCGTGAGGGGCTGCCGGTGCTGGAACAAGCCTTCAGCCGTTACAAGAAGACCAAATGAAGAAGTTCGCCGTTGTCTCGTCCGTGTTCGTGCTCATGGCCTGCATGCTGGGTGCGGGTGGCGTGATCATGCTCTACATGTGGGCCGCCAAGGACCTGCCGGGCTTCACGCGCATCGCGGACTACAAGCCCGCTCTGGTGACCACGGTCTACGCCCGCAACGGCGAGGTCCTGGGCTACCTGTACCGCGAAAAGCGCTTCCTGGTGCGCCTGGAGGACATGCCCCCCTTCCTGCCCAAGGCCTTCCTGGCCGCGGAGGACAAGACCTTCTACCAGCACGAGGGCATCGACCTCACGGCCATCGGCCGCGCCTTCATCCGCAACCTGCAGGCCGGGGAACACGTGCAGGGGGGCAGCACCATCACCCAGCAGATCATCAAGCGTCTGCTGCTCAGCGCCGAGAAGAGCTACCAGCGCAAGCTCAAGGAGGCCATCCTGGCCTACCGGCTGGAGCGCTATCTGACCAAGGACGAGATCCTCACCATCTATCTCAACGAAATCTATCTGGGCGCCAGGGCCTACGGCGTGGAGGCCTCGGCCCGCGTCTACTTCGGCAAGCACGTCCAGGACCTGACCCTGGCCGAGTGCGCCGTGCTGGCCGGGCTGCCCCAGGCGCCCTCACGCTACAACCCCTTCCGCTTCCCGGAACGGGCGCGGACCCGGCAGCTCTACGTGCTGGGGCGCATGCGCGAGGAGAACTGGATCACCCAGGAGCAGTACCAGGCCGCCGTGGACCAGCCCCTGAACTACCAGAGCATGGAGGATTACTCCTGGCGCAAGGGCGCCTACTACCTGGAGGAGGTCCGGCGCTGGCTGGTGGATTACCTGAGCCCCGAGAACTCGGAGCGGCTCGGCCTGGACCTGGACCGCTTCGGCGAGGAGGCCGCCTACACCGCGGGCCTGCACGTCTACACCGCCCTGGACCTCACCCACCAGAAGGCGGCCGAGGACGCCCTGCGCAAGGGGCTGGAGGACTCCAGCAAGCGCCGGGGCTGGAACGGCCCCGTGCAGCAACTCCGGCCCGAGGAGTTCGCCGCCTTCCTGGAGCAGAACGACTATCAGCCCCAGGACCTCGGCCCCGAGGCCTGGGTGCTCGCCCTGGTGACCAAGGTGGACAAGTCCGGAGCCCAGGTCCGGGTGGGGCGCTTCAACGGCTTCATCCCCGTGCAGACCATGGCCTGGGCGCGCACCCCCAACATCGAGGTGGCGCCGGAAAACGCCCCCAAGGTGAGCGACGCCACCAGGCTGCTGGCCCCGGGCGACGTGGTCTGGGCCTCCCTGCCCAAGAAGGAGGATGCCGAGGGCAAAGAGGACCGCTTCCAGCATCTGGCCCTGGAGCAGCGCCCCCTGGTGGAGGGCGCCCTGGTCTCCCTGGAACCGCCCACGGGCGAGGTCCGGGCCCTGGTGGGGGGCTATTCCTTCGAAAAGAGCCAGTTCAACCGCGCCACACAGGCCCGGCGTCAGCCCGGCTCGTCCTTCAAGCCCTTTGTCTATTCCGCGGCCCTGGACAATGGGTTCACCGCCGCGTCCATGGTCCTGGACGCCCCCGTGGTGGTGACCATCGGCAACAAGGTCTGGAAACCGCAGAACTTCACCAACAAGTTCAACGGCCCCACCCTGTTCCGCACGGCCCTGGCCAAGTCCCTGAACCTGGTGACCATCCGCATCGCCCAGCGCATCGGCATCCGCACGGTCATCGAGCGGGCCAAGACCATGGGCCTGGAGCCCGAGTTCCCGGCCTACCTGCCCATCAGTCTGGGGGCCGTGGCCGTGACGCCCCTGAACCTGTGCGAGGCCTATACCGGGTTCGCGGGTGGGGGGCAGGTGGTCAAGCCGCGCATGGTCCTGGCCGTGAAAGGCCCCTGGGGGGAGAACATCTTCAACTCCCAGCCCGAGGCGCGCCAGGCCATCTCGCCCCAGAACGCCTACATCATGTCCTCCCTGCTGCAAGGGGCCATTCAGAGCGGCACCGGCACCCGGGCCAAGGCCCTGGGGCGCCCCGTGGCGGGCAAGACCGGCACCACCAACCAGGAGCGCGACGCCTGGTTCATGGGCTACACCCCCTACCTGCTCACCGGGGTCTATGTGGGCTTCGACCAGCTCACGCCCATGGGCAAGCTGGAGACCGGCTCCCGAGCCGCCCTGCCCATCTGGCTGGACTACCGCACCGTGGTGGAGCCCATGTACCCGGAGCAGGACTTCCCCGTGCCGCCGGGCATCGTCAACGTGCGCGTGGATCCGCATACCGGCAACCCGGCCGGCGCGGGCTGCGCCTCCTGCATCAACCTGCCCTTCATGCTGGGCACCCAGCCCCGGGGCTGGGGCTCGCCGGTCTGGGGCGTGGACAGCTTCCCCACCCAGCCGGGCACGGTGGATGTCTACGACCCCAACCACCTGCCCCCGCCGGGGGGCGACAGCCCAGGCAGCGAGGACCTGTTCCGCCAGGTGTTCTAGGGCATTTTCGCCTCGAACCGAGGTGCCCTCCTGAAGCAATTGCAAATTGGTTCAGGCAGATGCACAGGAACATCTGGCCATTTGCCAAGGCAAACCGCACCAGCCCCCAATGTGACAAGCGCCACCGCGCCGGTTCACGACCCGCCACGCCCGACGCCGCGATCCGGCTCAGTCCGGTAGGGCAGGGCCGCGCCCTGCTTTGGTCCGTATTCCCCTCGCCCCTTCATGATCGCCCCTTGACGGGGGCGCGTTTGCAGCTTATATAAACATCGACTTATACGCTTATGTCACCCCGGAGGACGGGCCATGCCCGACGGATCAGCCGCCCCCAGCCCTGCCTTGACCCAACGCCCGGCGGACCTGGCCTTCCTGGCCCGGGCCCTGGCCGACGAGAATCGCCTGCGCATCCTTCTGGCCCTGGCCTCGGGCAAGCGCTCGGTCAGTGCGGTGGTCGAGGCCGTGGAACTCTCCCAGCCCCTGGTCTCGCACCACCTGCGGGAGTTGAAGCGGGCCTTGCTGGTCACGGTGGAGCGCAAGGGGCCCTTCGTCTACTACGGCCTCAGCTCTCCGGAGATCCTGGACCTGCTGCACCGGCTGGACACCCTGACCGGGAAGTTGCTCGCCAACCGCAGCAGTTATTGACCCATCAGAGGAGCATGCCATGACACAGGACACCCCACAGGGGGGCAGTACGGGAACCGAGCCGCTGGGCATCGAGGGTCTGGAGCCCCAGGAGGCCGCCACGGTCATCGCCACGGCGGCCCGCCAGGTCTTTGCGCTCTTGGAGGAGGAGCAGCGCCGGGAGATCATCACCGCCATGCTGGGCGCGCCGGACGCGGACAAGGTCCTGGGACTGGTGCATCTCTGACTGGCCGAATGCATGGACGAAGGTGTCGATCCAACAAGCATGTGTCAGAGTCTGGTGGACAAGGTGGCCCGCTCCAAACAGCTTTCGGCCGTCTCCCACCCCGAGGTGCTCACCCTGTTCGAGAACTGGCTGGAAGAGCTGGAAGAGGAAGTGGTGCGACGCCTGAACGGCAGGGAGTGCGACGTCGCCACCCTGGCCGAGGAAACCGGCCTGTCCCGCTCCGGCGCGGAGTTCCTGCTGACCAAGCTCCGCCGGGAAGGACGGCTCTGAGCCCTGGAGGCAAGCCATGCACCGTTCGTGTTTGCTCATTGTCCTGTGCCTGTTGGTCCTTGGGCTTCCGGCGCTCGCACAGGGCGGCGGCGCTGCGCCCGAGGCCGCCCCGACCTGGGCGGACGCCGAACGCGAGGCCCGCGAGGGCGGATACCGGCTGCTCACCACCGACGAGCTCCGGCAGCTCTACCAGGACCAGACCCCGGGCCTGCTGCTGGTGGACACCCGCCAGGAGTGGGAATTCCACACCGGGCACATTGCCGGGGCGGTCAATTTTCCGGTGGAGCCCACCTTCTGGGGGCGCTGGAGCAGCCGCTCGGGCCTCAAGCAACTGCTGGGGGCGGACAAGAGCCGACCAGTGGTCTTCTACTGAGCGGGCCTGACCTGAGTCCGCAGCGACTCCGCGGCCCGGGTGGCCGTGGCCCTTGGCTACACCAACGTCTTCCGTGACCCCAAAGGCTATCCCGACTGGCAGCAGGCCGGGTTGCCCATCGACCGGGTGCCTCCGGATGAAGCCGCCGCGATGCAGGCCCCGGGCTCGCTGCAGGGCTGGGCCATGCTCTGGACCCTGCTGGGCATCTTCCTGGGCGGCCTGGCCCTGAACCTCACACCCTGCGTCTACCCCCTGATCCCCATCACCGTTTCCATCTTTGGGGGGCAGAGCGGCAACAAGCGCGGCAATTTGCTGGTGCACGGCCTGCTCTATCTGCTGGGGCTGGCCCTGACCAACTCCCTCTTGGGCGTGGTCGCGGCCCTGTCCGGCGGCATGATGGGCGCCTTGCTCCAGAACCCCTTGGTCCTGTTGACCATCGCGGGACTGCTCGTCACCTTCGCCACCAGCCTCTTCGGGTTCTGGGAGCTGCGCCTGCCCACCGGACTGACCCGAATCGCCGCCAAATCCCACACCGGCTACTTCGGCACCCTGTTCATGGGGCTGACCCTGGGCGTGGTGGCCGCGCCCTGCCTCGGCCCCTTCGTGCTGGGCCTGCTGACCTGGGTGGCCGGGCTGGGGGACCCCCTGTTGGGCTTCCTGGTCTTCTTCACCCTCAGTCTGGGGCTGGGGCTGCCTCTCTTCGTGCTGGCCATGTTCTCGGGGCAGCTGCAGAAGCTCCCCCGCTCCGGCGAATGGCTGCTCTGGGTGCGCAAGGTCATGGGCTGGGTCCTGGTAGGCATGGCCGCCTACTTCCTCCGCCCCTTGCTTTCCGAGACCTGGGGCCTGCTGACCCTGGCCCTGGTGGCCCTCGCCGCCGGGGTGCATCTGGGTTTCCTGGACCGCAGCACGGCCGGGTTCAGAGCCTTCGCCCACATCAAGCGCGCGGTGGGCCTGGCAGCCGTGGCCCTGGTCCTGGTCCTGGGGGGAGGACTCCTGCTGCGGGGGGCCGCCGTGCCCTGGCACGCCTACTCCGAGACCCTGCTGCAGGAGGCCGCGGCCCAGGGACGCCCGGTGGTCATCGACTTCTCGGCCGCCTGGTGCACCCCCTGCCGGGAGCTGGACGAAAAGACCTTCCGGGACCCCGAGATCGTGCGTCTGGCCCAGGAGGCCGTGGTCATGATCAAGGTGGATCTCACCAGGGGGGGCGATCCGCTGCAGCAGCGGCTCATCGACCATTACGAGGTCAAGGGGGTGCCCACGGTGATCTTCATCGACGCGGCAGGTCAGGAGCGCCGGGAGCTGCGTCTGGTGGACTACCTGCCCCCGCGGGGGTTCCTGCAACGCCTGGAGCAGTTGGGTCTGTCCCGGCAGTGACGTCAACCGTAACGACGACAACAAGGAGTGAGCGCATGGTGAAGATACGGGTGTTTCTCAACGAGCCCAACGGCAAGCCCTGAAAGCACTTTCAGGAGATGCTGCCCAGGCTGGGCGGCAAGTACCCGTTGGAGGTGGAGGTCATGTCCCGCCCCAAGGCGGAGTACCACACGGACGAGTACTACGAACTGGATCTGCCCGCGGCCCCGGCCATCATGGTGGGGGAGGAGGTCGTGGTGGAGGGTTCGGACATTGCCGAGGACAAGCTGGAGTCCTGCATCTGCCGCTGCCTGCGGCTGCCGGAACCGGAAAAGCAGGGGCTGCTGCAGCGGTTGTTCAAGCGCTGAGTCCGGGCTGGCGGGCATGGGGCGGCCCCGGGGGCCGCCCTGTGGGGCTCAGCCGCTGAACCGCCCCTTGTCCATAAGGAACAGCCGCCCGGCCACGTCCTGGTTCACGGGCTGAGAGAAGAGATAGCCCTGGCCGCTGCCGCACTCCAGGTCTTCCAGGGTGCTGCGCTCCTGCTCCACCTCCACGCCTTCCGCCACCACGTCCAGGTTCAGGCTGTGGGCCAGGGCGATGACGGCCCGCACCACCTCGCGATTCCCCGCGCCGCTGCCCATGCGGCTGATGAAGGTCCGGTCCACCTTGAGGGTGTCGATGGGAAAGCGCTGCAGGTACGACAACGAGGAATAGCCCGCGCCGAAGTCGTCGATGGACAGCTGCACGCCCAGGGTCTTGAGCCGCGAGAGCATGATGATGGCCACCTCGGGGTTGTCCATGAGCACGTTCTCGGAGATTTCCAGCTTCAACGACTGGGGTGGCAGGCCAGTGTCCAGCAGCACGGCGGCCAGCATCCCGGCCATGTCCGGGTGGCGCAGCTGCTTGAGGGAGAGGTTCACGTTGATGGTCAGCCCCTTGGCGTCCGGGGTCTCCTTTTGCCAGGCGGCCATGCGCGAGCAGGCCTCCTTCAGAATCCAGCGCCCCAGGGGGATGATCAGGCCCGTGTCCTCGGCGATGGGCAGGAACTCGCCGGGGGGGATCACGCCCTTGGTGGGGTGGTTCCAGCGCACCAGGGCCTCCAGGCCCGTGACCCGACCGCTTTGCAGGGCCAGGATGGGCTGGTACTGCAGGAAGAATTCCTTGCGGTCCAAGGCCAGACGCAGGTCGTTTTCCATGTGGATCATGCGCAGGGCCTCTTCCAGCAGCTTGGTGTGGAAGACCAGATAGCGGTTGCGCCCCCGCTCCTTGGCGTGGTGCATGGCGATGTTGGCGTTGCGCAGCAGGTCCTCGGGGCGATCGTAGATGGCCGGACTGAGCACGATGCCGAGACTGGCCGAGATGTGGACCTCGTGGCCGGAGAGCATGCAGGGCGTGCGCACGGCGTTGCGCAGCCGCTTCACGATGCGGATGGCCTCACGCAGGGAGGAGATTTCCTCCAGCAGCACCACGAACTCGTAGCCCCCAATGCGCGCCACGGTATCCAGGCTGCGCACGCTCTCCTGCAGGCGCCTGGCCACGTGGACCAGGAGTTGGTCGCCCACGTCGTGCCCCAGGCTGTCGTTGATGATCTTGAAGCGGTCCAGGTCCAGGTAGATCACGGCGTAATGGTAGTTGTCACGCCGCTTGGAGCGCTCCAGGGCCTGAGTGATGCGGTCCAGGCACAGGGTGCGGTTGGGCAACCTGGTGAGCGGGTCGTGGAAGGCCTCGTGCTGCAGCTTGAGCTCCAGGAGCTTGCGATCGGTGAAGTCGCGGCAGCTGGCGCGCAGGCCCAGGTAGCCGCCCTTGCTGTCCAGCACCCGGCGGATCTGCATCATCACCCAGCGTTCGCGACCGTCGGGACGCACCACCCGGAACTCCAGGTGCCCCCGCTCCGCGCCCTCGGCCATGCGTTCCATGAGCTTACGGTAGGCGGGGCGGTCGTCCAGATGGATCACGCTCTCGATGAAGCGCACGTCCTCCACGAACTGCTCCCGGGGGAATCCCGTGATCTCCTCGCAGGCCGGGGAGACGAAGCGCACCAGGCCTTCGGGTCCGATCCAGATTTCCCAGTCCGCGGTGTATTCCGCCACGATGCGGTAGTTCTGCTCGCTTTCCAGCAGGGCCTGCTCGGTGCGGCGGCGGCGGGACACGTCCATGGCGAAGCCGCCCAGGGCCACGATGCGCCCCTCGCGGTAAATGGGAAACTTGACCACCTCGTGGGTGTGTTCCTTGCCGTTGTGGCAGCCGTCCCGGGGCAGGAGCTGTTCCGTGGTCCGCAGGGGGCGCCCGGACTCCAGAACCTTGCGGTCGTTCTCTTCCACCTTGCGGGCGGATTCCGGGCTGAGCAGGTCGTGTGCGTTGCAATTTCTCCAGGCGCCCGGGGTGGTGCAGAGGAAACGCTCGTAGGCGGGATTCACGTAGAGGTAGCGCCCGTCCAGGTCCTTGAGGAAGACGCTGCCGGGCATGTGCTCCATGAAGAGCACGAACAAGCCGTCGTCCTGCATGGAAGCCAGGAGCTCAAGGAGTTGCGGTTCCAGATGCGGGGCTGCGGCCACACCGGCTCCCCCACAGGAATCTGGTCGCTGCTCCGACCAGGCCCCGTCCCCTCCTGTCTGCCCGTGGTGCTGCGGCGGGCCTGGCTCCCGCTCCCGCGCCTGGGGCGCGTTTTCATACTCTGGCTTGGACTTGTGTTGCATGACCGTCAGTGTCCTCGACTGGAAATGGCCAAACCCCGAAGCCATGAACCGCTCAGCGCCCGGGTCCGCACGCCCCCCTGCCCGGTCCGTCCCCTGGGGACGGCTCTGTCACGCGGCTGTCATAAATCAGAAGGGGCATTGCCACAAGTCTAAATCCGTTTCCACACGCTGTGTGACACAATATCGCCCGAAGCAGGGAATCGTTATCCCAGCCGGATATCCGTCGCCAGCCCGGCAGGAAACAAGGGGAGGTGGATGCCGCCTGTGCCGTCAGTGGCAGCAGCAACAGGGCTGCAGGCGGTATGGAAACGAAACTTGTGCGTTTCTTGACAATCTGAGGTCAAAGGGGCAAGTTTGCCGTCGCTTTCCATACCATATTTGCCCTGTCGGAAAACAGGGCCAACCGCCAAGCTCGGGAGGAGCCATGGCCCAAATTGCTGCGCACACGGTGGTCCAGGCCAAGCGGCCCGGCGCCACGGCCGCCTGGCTGGATTGGCTGCAGATGCTCTCAGGAGCGGTGCTGATCCTGTTCATGTGGTCGCACATGATCCTGGTTTCCAGCGTTTTGCTGGGCGCCGGCGCCATGAACGCGCTGGCTGAATTCTTCGAGTCCACCGGCATGGCCCAGGTGGGCGGTCCGCTCATCGGGCTGATCTTTCTGGCGCACTTCGTGTTGGCAGCGCGAAAGGTGCCTTTCCGGCTCGACCAGCAGCAGGCCATCTGGCAGCAGGCCAAGATGCTGCGGCATACCGACACCTGGCTCTGGCTGGTCCAGGCCGGTTCGGCCATGCTCATCCTGATCATGGGCGCGGCGCACATGTGGGTGGTGCTTTCCGACCTGCCCATCACCGCGGCCAAGAGTGCCGCGCGCATCCAGCAGTGGGAGTGGCTGCTCTTTTACCTGGTGCTGCTGCCCCTGGTGGAGCTGCACGTGAGCATCGGCTTCTACCGCATCGGCGTGAAGTGGGGCTTCATCCAGCGCGCCAACCGGGCCAAGGGCAAGAAGATCGAAAAGATCCTCCTGGCCGTCTTCGTCGGCATCGGCGTCCTGACCCTGATCCGCTTCCTGACCCTGAGCACGTCCTGAGCACAGGGGCGCGAGCCCCCCTCGGGAACCATCGGGACAGGAACGACGCTGCGCCACGCCGCAGCACTGTTGAGCAACGACACCAGGAGCGAAGCATGGAAACATTTTATACGGATTTGTTGTGCATCGGCGCCGGCCTGGCCGGCGAACGCACGGCCGTGGAAGCGGCGGGCGCCGGGTTCGAGGTGGTCTGCCTGAGCCTGGTTCCGGCCCGGCGCTCCCACTCCGTGTGCGCCCAGGGCGGCATGCAGGCGGCACTGGGCAACTGCGCCATGGGCGAGGGCGACTGCCCCGACGTCCATTTCGCGGACACGGTCAAGGGCTCCGACTGGGGCGCGGACCAGGAAGTGGCGCGCATGTTCGCGGACACCGCACCCATCGAGATGCGCCGCCTGGCATCCTGGGGCGTGCCCTGGAACCGCGTGGTGCCCGGCGTGCACACCTACTTCAAGGGTGGCAAGCCCTTCGAGAAAGAGGAAAAGGAAGAGAACCGAGGCCTGATCCACGCCCGGGCCTTCGGCGGCACCGCCAAGTGGCGGACCTGCTACGCCTCGGACGGCGCGGGCCACGCCGTGCTCTACACCATGGACAACCGCGCCGCCCAGCTGGGTGTGCAGGTCCATGACCGCACCGAGGCCCTGGCCCTGATCCACGACGGCGAGAACTGCCTGGGCGCCATCGTGCGCTGCCTGCGCACCGGCAAGTTGCTGGCCTACGTCGCCCGCGCCACCCTCATCGCCACCGGCGGTTTCGGCCGCATCTACCGCAACTCCACCAACTCCATCATCAACGACGGCAGCGGCCTGATCACCGCCCTGGACACCGGCGTGGTGTCCCTGGGCAACATGGAGGCCGTACAGTTCCACCCCACCGGCATCGTGCCCACGGACATCCTGGTCACGGAAGGCTGCCGCGGCGACGGCGGCACCCTGCTGGACGTGGACGAAAACCGTTTCATGCAGATCTACGAGCCCGACAAGGCCGAGCTGGCCAGCCGCGACGTGGTCTCCCGCTGGATGACGCACCACATCCGCCAGGGCAAGGGCGTCAAGAGCCCCTACGGCGAACACCTCTGGCTGGACATCCGCCACCTGGGCGAGAAGCACATCCGCACCAAGCTGCGCGAAGTGGATGAAATCTGTCAGCACTTCCTCGGCATCGACCCCCTGGTCAGCCTGATCCCCGTGCGCCCCACCCAGCATTACAGCATGGGCGGCGTGCGTACCGACAAGACCGGCGCGGCCTACGGCCTCAAGGGGCTGTTCTCCGCCGGGGAATC
>CAZNSV010000016.1:0-18247 GCA_964575775.1 uncultured Desulfovibrionaceae bacterium | reverse complement strand
GCCCATGCCGATCTCCATACCCGTGGGGATGCGGCGGCCATCCTGAGTCAGGGCCCCGGCCACCTTCATGTTCTGGTACATCAGGTCCTCGAACTCCGCCCGGTTCTTCTTGAACCCGATGGTGTTCACGTTGGCCAGGTTGTTGGAAATCACGTCGATGTTCAGCTGCTGGGCCACCATGCCCGTGGCCGCCGTCCACAATGAGCGCATCATCGCTAGTATCCTCCCGGATGCCTTGTCTGCGTTGGTTAGAGCATTTTAACTTTTATAAAGTGTAAATGCGCTTATGCAGTCCCCTGCAACAATGGAACATTGTTGCAGGGCAGAGCCTTGTTTCAAGGTGAAACTGCACTAGACCCTGCCCACCTTGGTGATGAGCCGGTCGTCTGTATCCTTGGCGTTGGTGATGACCTTCTGGTAGGCTTCAAAGGCCCGCTGGGTCTCGATCATGTTCACCATCTCCTCCACCACGTTCACGTTGGGCTGCTCCAGATAGCCCTGCAGCACCTGCCGCTCCTCCAGTTCCACCTCCAGTCCCCCGCGCTCCTCGTAGAGGGCGAAGAGGTTGTGGCCGTGCTTGCGGATTCCGGCCGGGTCGTTGACCCCCACCACATCCAGCTGGGCCAGTTCCTCGCCGTTGGCGAAGATGGTCCCGTTGCCATCCACGCGGATGGTGCTGTTGGGTGGAATCTCCACCTCCCCCCCCCCGGCCAGCACGGGGTAGCCCTGGGACGTGACCAACACGCCGTCGGGTGTGAGCTGGAAGTTGCCGTTGCGCGTGAGAAAGTCCCCGGCCTCGGTGCGGACCTTGAAGAAGCCGTCACCCATGAGGGCCAGATCCAAGGGCGCGTCGGTCTGCTTGAGCGGCCCCTGGCTGAGGTCCACCCGCTCGTCGGTCATGCGGACCTTGGAGAGGTGCACGGGGTCGGGGAAGAGCTCCTTGTCGCGCAGGCTGAGCACCGGCTGCATGATCCGCTCGTGGGCGAAGTGGATCATGGTGTCCTCGAAGGCGAAACGGTCCTGCTTGTAGCCGGTGGTGTTCACGTTCGCCAAATTGTTGGCGATGATGTTCATCCTGTGTTCCTGCGTCATGGCGCCGAACATTGCGGAATACATACTGTCTTGCATGGAGCGGTCCTCCTTTGCCGGAAGATATGCAAGATATCTGCCAGGGAGGCCGGACAACGGGGTGACGCGGCAGGGAAGGAAATGACGAGCGCCCGCAAGACAGGGCCTGCGGGCGCTCGGGGGGGTGCGGCGTTGGGGTACGGACTCGGGGGCCGCCGCTCAGGGGCGGGGCGCCCCAGTCAGGGGGCTAGTGCGGTTTCGCCTGCAACATGCTCTAGTGCAGTTTCGCCTTGAAACAAGGCCCTCCCCTGCAACAATGTTCCATTGTTGCAGGGAACTGCATATTACTGAGAGCACAAAATGTTTAACATTTTGTTGCTCGAAGTTATAAGAACGCCCCCGCTGCAAGCGGGGTTTTGGCGGGGTAGCCGCCGGAGCAGAAAGTTAAGTACTTTCTGCTCCAAGTAATAAGAGCCTCTAAACCTTTCCAAGGTTAAGAGGCTCTAAAAGGTGCAGTAGGTGGTCCGGTCCACGTATTCGGCCTGCTTGCCCTTGTTCCAGAGCGACACCGGACGGTAGTAGCCCACGATGCGGGTGTACACCTCCACGGGGGCGCCGCATTCCGGACACAGCTCCTGCTCGCCCACGATGTAGCCGTGCTCCTTGCACACCGAGAAGGTGGGCGTGATGGAGAGATACGGCAGCTTGGTCATGCTGAAGGCCTTGACGATGAAGTTCTTCAGGGCCTGGGGATCGGCCACGGCCTCGCCCAAATAGGTGTGGAAGACCGAACCGCCGGTGTAGAGCGGCTGGAGCTTGTCCTGGTGCTCCAGGGCGAAGAGCACGTCCTCGGTGTAGCCCACGGGCAGGGCCGTGGAGTTGGTGTAGTAGGGCGTGCCGTTGCCCGAGGCCTGGATCTCGGAGTAGAGCCCCTTGTCGATCTTGGCCAGGCGGTAGCTGGTGCCCTCGGCGGGCGTGGCCTCCAGATTGTAGAGGTTGCCCGTCTCCTCCTGGAAGCGCGAGGTCAGGTCACGCAGGTGATGCAGCACGCGCTGCATGAGCCGGATGCCCTGCTCGGTCTCGATGCCCTTGCCCAGGAGGTTCAGGCAGGCCTCATGCCCGCCCAGCAGGCCGATGGTGCTGAAGTGCCCCCGGTATTCGTTCTTGAGGTAACGCCGGGTCCAGGGGAACATGCCGCGCTGGAGATTGTCGTTGATGAGCTTGCGCTTGAACTCCAGGGCGTCCCGGGCCATGCAGGCGTACTGCTCGATGTGGTCCAGGAAGTCTTCCTCGCCCTGGGAGAGGTAGGCCAGCTTGGGCAGGTTCAGGGTGACCACGCCGATGGAGCCGGTGAGGTCCCCGGCGCCGAAGAGCCCCCCGACCTTGTTGCGCAGCTCGCGCAGGTCCATCTGCAGGCGGCAGCACATGGAGCGCACGTCCTCGGGGTTCAGGTCCGAGTTGATGAAGTTCTGGAAGTAGGGCGCGCCGTACTTGGCCGTGAGCTTGAGCAGCAGGTCCCCGATCTCGCTTTCCCAGGGGAAGTCCTTGGTGACGTTGTAGGTGGGGATGGGGAAGGAGAAGATGCGGCCGTGGTAGTCGCCCTCGAGCATGACTTCCAGGAAGGCGCGGTTGATCATCTCCATTTCCACGGTGTAGTCGCCGTAGGGCGTGTCCGTGATCACGCCGCCGATGATGGCGCCCTCGCAGGCGATGTGCTTGGGCGGTACCAAGTCGAAGGTGATGTTGGTGAAGGGGCTCTGCCCGCCCCACCGCGACGTGGTGTTCAGATTGAACACGAACTTCTGCATGGCCTGGCGGACCTGCTTGTAGCTGAGCTTGTCGTTGCGTACGAAGGGCGCCAGGTAGGTGTCCACGTTGTTGAAGGCCTGGGCCCCGGCCCACTCGTTCTGCAGGGTGCCGAGAAAGTTGACCATCTGCCCCATGATGGAGTCGAAGTGCTTGGCCGGACCGGCGCTGGAGCGGCCGTCCAGATTGAAGCCCTCGAGCAGCAGGTCGCGCAGACTCCAGCCCGCGCAATAGCCCGCCAGGCCGAAGGAGAGGTCGTGGATGTGGAAATACCCGTGGTTGTGCGCGTCGCGCACCTCTGTGGGGTACTTTTCCAGGGCGTAGCGGGCCTGGATGGTGCCCGAGAGGTGCAGCATGAGCCCCTGGAACGAGTGCGACATGTTGGCGTTTTCGCTGACGCGCCAGTCGGCCTTGTCCAGGTAGTTGTCGATGGTGTGCGCCACGTCCAGGTAGGCGGCCTTTTGGTCGCGGATCTGGCGGCGGTTTTCGCGGTAGAGGATGTACTTCTTGGCCACGTGGTAGAGCCGGGACTCCATGAGCACCTGCTCCACCAGGTCCTGGACCTGCTCCTGCTCGGGAACGTCTACGTCATGCAGCTTCTGTTCGACCTTCCCGGCCAGTCGTTTGGCCAGGATCGGATCCTTGATGCCGCAGACGTTGAGGGCCTTGAGAATCGCCTGGGCAATGCGCTCCAGTGACCACGTCTCCTCGCATCCGTCCCGTTTCCGTATCAGCCTGGGCATATGTCCTCCTGGGCTCCTGGTAATGTTGCATGCGTAGGGAAAATCCTTCGGGCAGCTGCGCCCTGGCTGCGCGCACCTGCTCCTCGTCGAGCAGAGGCACCCGGGTCAGTCTGAAGACAAAGGCCTCGGGCCGCGCCACGGCCAGGGCAAAGACCCGCTCCAGGTTCTCCCGGGCCTGCGCCGCGCTCACCCTGTGGCCCGTGAGCTCTGGGTACAAGGCGTAGGGGCCTTTCACGTCCACGAAAAACTGCTCCACCAGCCCCCGCTCCAGCAGCTCCGCCAGCACCTCGGGCCGCATGCCGTTGCTGTCCAGCTTGAGGGGCAGTTCCAGCCGCGCCAGGTCCTCCAAGAGCGGCACCAGACCGGGCACGCAGGTGGGCTCGCCGCCGCTGATCACCAGCCCGTCCAGCCAGCGCTTGCGCTCCGCCAACATGGTCAGGACCCTGGAGCGCGACAACGGCGGCAGGCTCTCGCTCTGCCAGGCCAGCTCCGCGTTATGGCAGGTGGGGCAGCGCAGGTTGCAGCCCGCGCAGAACAATACCATGGCGGTGTGCCCGGGCCAGTCGCAAAAGCTCAGGGCCTCGAATCCGCGTACCTGGGACCAGGCCGTGGCCAACAGCGGGTCCTCGGGTTGGGGCAAGGGGTGCAAAGCCCGGAACGGACGCACCGCGCCCGCGCTCCCGCTCTGCGTGCCCCGAACCGGAAAACGAACCGGACTCAGGCCTGCTGCTGCGTTCATCATACGGCGATCACTTTTCGTTTCGAGGGGTGCGACGAACCTGCGAGCTTGCGAAGCACGTCACCCTGGGGATTACTCTTTTCCTAGAAAATGCCAAGAAAAAATTTAACACTGCTAAAGCGAAGTGGAAGCTACTCCAAGACCCGGGCCTTGTGAAGCCGTGCGCCGTAAATCCTTTGTTGCTGACTGGGTAACCGAAGAAACTCATTGGCGAATTTTCCCATTTCACAGTGCTTCGCCCCCCTGGTTTCGGGGGTGTGCAATGGCGCACAGCATTTCCTTGCCCGCGCAATGGCCCGCTCCAGCCCCATTCAGCGGTTGCGTCGACCAGCGGTGTGGAGAACATTTCTTCAGCATTTCTCGGCATTAGCGACTTATGAACATGCAAGGCACAGCTTGCGCACAGCAAGGACTCGGAAATCTGGGAAAGTCGCTCTGAACTCTAGAAACCATTGAGAATCAACAGCGCATGCCCTCAGGGCGCCTGCCACCCCCTTCGGGAACTTGTTCTTTCAATACACTCGGATAAGACATTGACGCCCGCCCCACCCTCAGCCCGAGGCAAAGGTCTGGTAGCAGGACAAGGACTACACGAGGACTACAAGGGAAACGACAGGGAGGTGGCAGCGCAGCACGGCGAGCCAGAACGCGCAAGGAGCACCGAACATGAAAAAGGCCGCCCGAAGGCGGCCTTGGCTGATTTCGGCAGGCTGCTAGATGATATTGTCAGGAGGATACAATTCCTGGGTCCATTCGTTCTTGTCCATGCCCCGCAGGCGCCAGGCCTTGGGCAGGTCGGTCCAGTAGTAGCCCCAGCCGTTATCCTGGGTGCGGTTCGTCAATTTGGCGTTGATATCCAGCTTCCACCAGAAGTTCTTGCCGTCCTCGGTGTTCTGGATGATCAGGTTGGCGCCGAGATTGGAACCGGAATTGGGCTTCTCGTGCAGCCCCACCACCTGGTGCTTGGTCAGCAGGAAGTCCGCGTTGTCGAAGTTGTCCAGGAGGGCGAAGTCGGTGCCGTTGGCCCCACCCTTGACCTTGGGCACGCCGTTGGTGTTCAGGGCCCACCAGGCGACCTTGCCGGTGCTGGTGTTGTGCCAGAACATGAGGCGGTTGTTCTTCGTGGTGGAATTGAGGACACCTGAATAAGTGAGGCAGGTGGTGTCGTCGAACGAAGTCTTGTTGCAGGCCGTGGTCAGGGCCACCGGGGTCCAGCCCTTGCCGTCGCCGCCGCCGATTCCCACCCAGGTCGTGGCGTCCACCACCACCTCGTAGGACTCCTTGCCCTTCTCCACGGCAAAAGGCGTGGTGCTGGTCGGGGTGGTGAGCATCTTGCCGGTGGCGTACTCCAGGCGGACGTAACCGGCCTGACCGGTGCTGGCGTTGTTGAAGTACAAGAGGTCGTACTTGTCTTCCGGGCCGACCTTGGTCAGCACAAAGGGGGCCGCCCGCCAGCCGTTGGCCACGGTCAAGCCAGCGATGGTTCCACTGACGTCCCAGCCCTTGCCCTTGGTCAGGTTCGGCAGGTAGCCGTTGCTGTCCACATTGTAGAACGCGATCTGGCCGGCGTCGGTGTGGTGGAAGTAGAGCACCGCGGGGGCATCGGTGGGGCCGATGAGAGGCGCCGAAGAGATCAATTCCACAGCCGGCGGATACTGCTTGTCCTTCGCCACCGCAAAAGCCTGGTAGGGCGAGGGGTTGAGCCCGCCGACCGTCGGCCACAACTCGCTCACGTAGTTGAAACTGGTGTTCGTGTTGGTGCCCAGCACGCCGTTGGCGTTGAGCTTCCACCAGCCGAGCACGCCCCGGCTGTTCTGCCAGAACAAGCGGCTGCCGCCCCCTGCATTATCGGAGGCCGGAGTGCCGGACACCCCGGGAATCAGGCGCCAGTCGGACCGCATCTGCGCGTTCATTGCCGGGGCGTTCTTGGTCAGGGTGTCCCAGCCCTCATGCGACGCGTCGCTGCTGCGGGTCTTGTTGCGGAAGGTTCCATCCGTCTTGAGGTTGAAAAAGCCGGTCTGCCCCGTGTCGGTGTTCTGCAGCAGCAGGTGTTCACCGGCCCGACCCGGCCCGGCGGTCACTCCCAACAGCCCCAGCACGGCCAGAACGACCAGAACCGTCCGCAGGCTCAACACCTGGTGTGCATACCTTTTCCTGTTTCCCATACCCTGCTCCTTGTGTGATTGGTGACTTCCCGTCCCAGTGCACCGCGTTCACGGCCGGTAGCCCGGACCGCGCCCCCCCGCGGTTGCCAAGCCGTTACGACCAGAATTAGGCCAAGTCCCACACCCTGTAAAGCTCAAACGCAAAACGAGTGGAGAATAATAATCCCCACGCCGGAGCAGGAAGGAGCAGCCACTTGGGAGAGAAATCCGGAACGGCGGAGGCGGCTCAGGGCGCGGGCAGCAACAGCACCGAAAATTCCGCGCCCCCGGCCTCCAGGGTGCGGCCCTGGATGCTCCCGCCCCAGGAATCCACGAAGGTGTGCACGATGGACAGCCCCAGCCCCATGCCCTTGCCCGCGTCCTTGCTGGTGAAAAAGGGGTCGAACATGCGGTCTTCCAGCCCCTGCAGGCCAGGGCCGTTGTCCCGCACCACCAGGCGCAACTGCCCCCCGCTGCTGCCCGTGACCACCCGGATCAGCTTGTCCGGCCGCTCCATGCTGTCCAGGGCCTGCATGGCATTGACCACCAGGTTGATGGTCACCTGCTCCATCTGCACCGGGTTGGCCCGGGCCAGGGGCAGGTCAGGGGTGAACTCCATCTGCAAGCGGATGCCGTGGGCCGCCAACTGGGCCTGCAGCAGGGACAAGGCATCCTGCACGCAGGCGTTGAGGTCCGCGGCCACAGGCTTGGCCGGTCCGGCCTCCTGGTGCACCAGGGCGCGCATGTGGGTGATGATCTCGTGGATCTTGCGGGTCTCGCGCATGATCCAGCCCAGCCGGGTGAGCAGCGTGGCCGGTTCCGGCTGCCGGTCCTTCTCGATGAGCATCTCCAGGCCGCTCACGTAGAGCTGCAGGGCGTTGAGGGGCTGGTTGATCTCGTGGGCGATGCCCCCGGCCAGGGTACCCAGGGCCTGCAGCTTGCGGGCCTGCTGCAGCCGGTCCTGCACCTCGAGCTTCTCGGTCACGTCCTCCACCAGCACGAGCACGGACTCCACCTCGCCGCCCGGCTCGAACATGGGGCTGTAGGTCACCTGAAAGCGGTGCACGCCCTGGGGCAGGGTCACGCTGCGCAGGACCTCGCGGGTCATGCCGTCCCGGCGCAGGGCCGGGACCGGACACTCGGGGCAGGGCCCCCCGTCCGGAGTCTGGGCAATGGCCTGGTAGCAATGGGGCGCCCGCGAGAAATCCAGATGGGGCAACCACTCCTGCAGTCGTGGGTTCACGGCCCGCAAGCGCAGGTCCTTGTCCAGCAGCCCCAGGCCCAGGGCCAGGTTCTCGGCGATGCTGCGGTAGCGCTCCTCGCTGCGGCGCAGGGCCTCCAGGGCCTTCTTGCTGTTGGTGATGTCCATGCCCAGCTCCAGCACCAGCAGGGTGCCGTCGCTCTCCTGGAACGGATAGCCGTACATGCGGTAGAACCGCCCCGTGGGTGCGCATTCCCACTCCCAGATGGACAGGCTGCGCGTCTCGAAGATCTCGCCCAGGATGCCGGGCCCCTGCTCCCGGGGGGCGTGCATGGCGTCGTAGGCTGCCCGGGCCGCGGGCGCGGCAAAGGCCTCGTGGAACACCCGGTTGGCGAAGCGGATGCCACCCTCCGGCCCCAGCAGACAGAAAAAGGCCGGGAGCCGGTCCAGGAGATTGTACAAGCGCCCCCGCTCCTGTTCCAGGGCCAGTTCGGCGGACTTGCGGTCGGTAATGTCCATGTCCGAGCCCGAACAGATCAGGCCGCCGACCTCGTTCTGGCCCACCACGCCCCGGCTGAGGATCCAGAGCTGGCTGCCGTCCTTGTGCAGCACCCGGTGCTCGTGCTCGAAATACGGCGTGCCCCGCCGCTGGTGCTCGTCCAGGGCCTGAACGAACGAGGGGCGGTCCTCGGGATGGATCAGCTCCAGCCAGGTCTCGGCCTGGGAGCCGATCTCTTCGGGGCTGTAGCCCAGCAAGCGGGGGAACATGGGGTCGAGGTACACCCTGCCCAGCGCCTTGTCCCATTCCCAGACGCAGACCTTGCCCGCCTCCACGGCCAGGCGGTAACGGCGCTCCTTGTGGCGCAGAGCCTCCTCGCCCTGGCGCCGACGGCTCACGTCCGTGAACACGATCACCACCCCGTGCTCCGGCAAGGCCAGGGGCGCGGCCATGACGTCGATCCAGCAGACAGCGCCCCCCGGCCGGACCACGCCCATGTCCTCGTTGCGGGCGCTGCGCCCCTCCGTGAGGGCGCGCACGCTGGCGAACTCCGCCGCAGGCATGGGCGAGCCGTCGGGCCGGATGATCCGCCATTGGGGGGCGTCGATGCTGCGGTTGGTCTGCTCGGCGATCGGAATGCCCAGAATGCGCTCGCTGGCCGCGTTGGCCTGCACGATGCGCCCCTCTGCGTCCGTAACGCAGATGCCGAAGGGAAAGGCGTGGCAGAGCAGCCGGAACTTTTCCTGGTCCGCCCGGGCTGCCTCTTGCGCCGCCAGGCTCGCGGTCACGTCCTCCACCGCCGCCAGGCTGCAGAGGATGTGCCCCCGCGCATCCAGGAGGGGGCGGGGCACGCAGCGCAACCGGACGAGCCCGTTTCGCGCCGCCAGGTTCAGGATGTAGGGTGCGTGGCGCCCCTGTTGGCGTTCCTCCCGGGCCTGCTGCAGCACCCGGCGGTTCCTGGGGTCCCCGGTGCAGTCGCGCACCAGTTGCAGCACAGCCTCGGGGCCGCCACAGGCCTCGTGCAGCATGGCCTGCAGATGCCGCCAGGCACGCGTGCCGTCCGGACCCGGAGGGCCGTCCGCCAGCTCGGCCAACAGCCAATCCGCCAGGGCTGCGGGGTCTTGCATCGCGGCCGATGCATCGAGGCTGGGTTTCTGCTGCATGCGGGCACTCTGCGACATGCCGCACCGGGCGTCAAGCGGGCTGGTGCGGCGGACAGGAGCTGAGCACGCGCCCCGCAAGGGTGCTTGTCAAGCGCGCGAATCCCCTGCACTATGCCCCCACTGCGACGTCGCAGGACGCAACCCCCAACGTCCGGAGCGCGCCATGCCCTATCGTGTGTTGAACCTGGAACGACGTCTGGCCGCCACGGGCCGGGGCGACGAGATCCTGGCCTTCGCCCCCCTGGAGCTGCGGGTGGAGACGGACGCAGCCCCCTTGTCCGGCGTGCTCACCATTTTTCGCAGCGAGTCCCCGGAAAAGGTGGGGCACCTGCGCCTGCAGTTCATGGTGGACGTGGAGTCCCGCCCCGACCTCACGCCCCGCCTGCGGGAGCTTTTCCGCGCCCTGAGCCGCCAGGCCGTGCACCCTTTGCTGGGGCAGGACTTCGAGTACAGCGTGCCCCTCAAGACCCAGGCCGTGCAGGACAGCCTCTGGTTTGTCCAGGATCTGCATTTCAGCTTCAAGGACCTGCGGGGACGGGCGCGCCCCTTTGTGGAGGAGGAACTGCTCCCCCTGCTGGCCAAGGCGCTGCCCCTGGGCTGCGGCCCCCTGCAGTGGTGGACCGAGGACACTGCCCAGCCCGCCGGGGAGGAAAAGGTGCGGATCATCTCCCGCAGCCTGCTGCCGCCCGAGGCTTAGGACTTTCGCCTGAAACAATGGTCAATTGTTTCAGGCGGGAGCCAGGTCGCGAGGCGACGACGCGCTAGCGCGGCCTCACACCCCCGAGCCCGTTGCGCTGCCACAGGGCCTGGCCCGGCGGATTCCAGGAGCAGTTGGGGAAGCGCACCACGTTGCCGCCGAACTCCGCCACGATGCGACGTAGCGCCCCGGCCACGCCCTCGGGATCGTCCACGTTGTCGAAGAACACCGTGGACTCCTGGTCCAGGTGGGGGTGCAGGGCCGCGAACTCCCGGAACACGTGTTCGCTTTCGTGGCAGCCGTCCAGAAAGGCGAAGCTCACCGCCCCCTCTTGGGGCGGCAGCCCCTGAAGAAAGGCCACGCTGTCCCCCTGGTTCAGGGTCACGTACGGGGCCACCCCGGCCAGCTCCAGGTTCTGGCGCGCCAGTTCCAGCACCGCGGGGTCCAGGTCCACGGTCTGCACCGCGCCCCGGTAGCCGGAGTCGGCCAGGGCCTGGGCCAGCACGATGGTGGAGCAGCCGCGATTGGTGCCGGTCTCCACGATGCGGTTGTAGACGTGGGGCCGCAGCGAGCACAGACAACAATAATAGAGCAGGGTCCAGCCCGGATAGCCGATGGACAGGCCCGAGCGGACATAGGCCTGCTCCAGGTCCTCCACCCCTTGCTCCAGCAGGGCCAGGAACCGGTTGGGCAAGAGCCCCCGGTCGTAACGGAACATGCGGCGGCTGTCCGGGTTCTGCATGGGGGCGAACAACCCGGGGTGCGCGGCGGCCAAGTCCCCGCGCTGCAGGGCGAACAGGGCGTCCAGGTCCTGCAGGACGGGCACGGCCTCCGGCAGTTCCCCCAACTCGCGCAGCCGTTTCACGGCCTTGCGGGGGCGCTGCACGGCCAGCAGCACCGGCAAGGGGCGCAGTTCGGGCAACCGCGCCACGGGGTACACGGGCACGCCGTCCAAAATCCCGAGCCCGGGCGCGGCTCCGCGTGCGGCACCAACACCCAGGACCTTGGAAGATGTGGGGGGGCGCGTAGTCCCTGAGGCTGCTCCCGCGGGAGAGGCTATGCCCTCCACCCCAGCGGCGTGGGGAGGCTCGGCTTGCGCAACCTGGGAGGTCTGGGCAGCTTGCGTGGACAAGGGAGCCTGGGCGGCTTGCGCGGCCGAGGAAGCCTGAGGGGCTTGCGCGGCCGCTGCCAGGACCGGCGGGGTCTCGAATCCGGCCGAGTCCCTGGCGACGGTGGCAAGGGGCGGCTCGGGCTCAGGCTCTGACCAGTCCGGGGCCAGAAAGGCCTCCACCACCACCCCCAGATCGGCAACGGCCTGGCGCATGGCGCGGGCTTTGTCACCCTCGCCGAAAATGTACAGCCTGCGGATCAACGCGGACATGCGGCTCCTCCCAATGATCGTGACGTGGCCGCGCCCGGCGCGCCCCCATCACCTTTGAGAGGAGCGGCAGCGACGCGGCGCCCTCCTCGTAAAACAAACCAGCCCCCCGAACAAGCGTCCTGGGGGGGGATATCAACAATTCAGCAGCACTGAGAGAAGAACTGTCCAATATATTTGAATGACTGGGCGAGCCTTCAGCAGAGAGAGGCCACCGCACAACTATTGCAAAGCACAAGAAAATGTGACAAAGTTCTATAATTTTGCTTAGAAACTGCAAGCAACACGAGGCCTGCCATGTCATCAAAAGATATGTTTTATGAAACAAGATTTGACAGCGCAACAATTCTCAAGTTAGACTTATACGAAGAATACATCAAAAATTGGCTTCCAGTATTTATCAGCAGCAACGAAAAAATTGCACACCTAAATATTTATGATTTATTTTGCGGCCCTGGCGAAGATTCTTTACATACACCCGGCAGTCCGCTAAGGCTTCTAAGAGTCGTACAGTCACAACTCCAAAATATTACTGAACGTGGCCTCACCCTTAGTATAACGTTCAACGACATCGACCGACACAAAGTTGAACATCTCAAAGGCCTTATTGACAAAGAGGAATTTGGCGACAGCATATCTATCAATTTTTCTTCTACTCCTTTTTCTGATTTTTTTCCAAAATGCATCCGCACTGAAAGGCACACTAGGCACTCAACTTTTATTTACATTGACCAATTCGGCATCAGCGCACTTACAAAAAACGTCTTTCTATCCCTAATTAACGCAAAATATACTGACTGGATGTGTTTCATATCCTCTGACATAGTCCACAGAATGCCTGAACATCCAGCAATTTCAAAATATGTCACGATTCCAAACAGAGAACGCCGAGAGGACATACATAAACTTGTAACAGACCATTACAGAGGAATTATCCCCAGCAACATTCCCTACTTTTTGACCCCATTTTCAATAAAAAAGGGAAACAACATTTATGGTATAATTTTCGGAACAAGCCACGCTCTCGGCGCTGAAAAATTTTTAAGAATTTGCTGGAAATTTGACTCAATTTCAGGAGAAGCAAACTACCACGTCGACACCGGGGAAAGCACTAGCAAACTTCTATTGCCAGGCTTAAACCCAAAGAAGCTTGAAATATTTGCGCAGCAACTTAAAGAAGGCATATTATCTAAAACAATACAAACGAACAAAGATATCTACCTATTCACCATCAAAGCCGGCGCCCTCCCAAAACACGCTAAGGATGTTATCAAAAAAATGGCACAAGCAGGTCAAATCACAAAAAGCGTTAACGTTTCTTATGACAGCATTTTTAGAAAAAATGTGGTTTCGGACATAATACTTAACCGCTAGGAACTCTTGTGCTAAAATCAAAAATTGAATGGACCCACTCCAGCTGGAATCCCTTGACAGGCTGTTCAAAAATTAGTTCCGGCTGCAAAAACTGCTATGCTGAAAAATTTGCAATTCGTCTACAGGCAATGGGCAACCCACGCTACAAACAAGGCTTTCAACTGACTCTGCACCCAGAGACACTTTCTGTCCCTCTTCGATGGAAAAACCCCCGCCTGATTTTTGTCAATTCCATGAGCGACTTATTCCATGAATCAGTTCCACCTTCTTTCATCAAAGAAGTATTCAAAGTGATGGCCACTGCAAAACAACACATATTTCAAATATTAACTAAGCGTTCACACTTACTTCTTGAAATGTCAGAATCTCTCCCTTGGCCAAACAATGTCTGGATGGGCGTCAGCGTTGAAAGCCAAGACTACCTTTATCGCATTGACCAACTTCGACATACAAAAGCAGCTATAAAATTCATATCATGCGAACCACTTCTTGGCCCAATCGACACTCTAAACCTAAACAATATCAACTGGGTAATCGTCGGCGGAGAGTCTGGTCCCGGCGCACGGCCAATGAAAGAAGAATGGGCAACTACCATCCGAGATCGTTGCTTGTCCACCAACACCCCTTTCTTTTTTAAGCAATGGGGTGGAACACGAAAAAAAGCCGCAGGCAGGATCCTAGCTGGCAAATATTGGAATCAAATGCCTAACACTCCATGCGACATCTGCCATAATCACCTTATATGATCATTCAATCCCTTTAATTCGACCCTTTTCCCCCTTGACCCTCACACCCCTGCCCTGTATATTCCTGGAATCATGCAGCCTTTCACGCACAGCACCGCCCAGGGCCCGGGATGTGAGGCGGGCAGGGCCCCAACTCCCCGGCAGGAGCGCGAGTTCGCCGTGCCGCCGCCCGAGTCGTTGCGGGCGCTCTACGCCTATTTTGCCGGGTATTGCGCCGAGCCGGGCTGCCCCCGGTGTGGGGGACTGACCGTGTACGCCCTCAAGTCCGGGCGTTTGCGCTGCCGGGACTGCGGCTACACCTATCACCGGTTTTCCCGCCGTTTCATCAGCCGCAGCGGCCTGCCCCTGGAGTATTGGCACGCCGTTCTGCACTATTTCCTGGCCGGTTTCTCGCCCCAGGAGACTGCCCACCGCCTGGCCCTCAAGGTGGACACCGTGTTCAAGGCCTTTGGCACCATCCGGCTGGCCATTGTGGCCGCCACCGAGGACGGCCGTCGGCTCTTGGACGCAAGGGGCGAACCCGCACGGTTTTGCCCCAACCTGAATCTGCGGGAGGGCGAAGCGCGCCAGCTCTGCCTCAGCTGCCGCTCCCCGGTGTTGGGCATCCGCGAGACCGACGAGCGGGTGCGCATCGAGCTGCTGCCCGGGCTCACGGCCCAGGGCGTATTCGGCATGCCCCTGCCCCTCAAGACCTGGCGGACCTTCGTCTTTTCCGGACGCTTCCAGGACTGGCAGTCCCTGATCTTCTGTTGTTGCCGCACGGCCCGGGACATCTTCCAGGCCAAGTTCACGCGCGACGCGCTCCCCCTGGAGCAGGGCGCCTTCCACGCCTTTGCGGAGCAGTGGTTCGCCCGCTACCACTGCCCGGCCCCGGAAACGTCCTGCACCTACCTCAAGGAGCTGGAGCTGCGCTTCAACCACCGCCACGAGCCCCTTTACCATGCCCTGGCCAAAGCTTTGTGCGGCTTTGTGCCAAAACGTGGGGACTGATTTTTTTCTGCCCCCGTTCGTGGGGTTGTCCTACAGATATAATCTGAAACATCCTCGTATGCCGCCCGGGGGGAAATCGGTCGCGTGCGGGAAGTGGAATGGACAACGGGGTGGGGTCGGCGGAATGCTCCGACGGCCCCGGCAAGCAAGGAGGTGGGACCATGTCTCAAATGCGCAAGTCTCCACTCGCCAAGTATCTGGCAGGGGGACTGGTGGCGGGGATCCTCGTCTACGGGGGCTTCGCCTACTCCATGAAGGCCACGGACCAGGCCAGGTTCTGCGGCAGCTGTCACACCATGTACGAGCAGGTACGCACGCACCAGATGTCCGGGCATGCCAAGGAGGCTTGCAACGAGTGCCATCTGCCCGCGGGCGGGCTGGGGCGCTACGTGTTCAAGGCCCAGAGCGGCAGTCACGACACCTATGTCACGGCCTTCGGCACGGTGGCGGACGTGATCCACGCCACCGAGGACACCAAGGGCGTGGTCAACGAGAACTGCAAGCGCTGTCACGGCATGACGGTTCTCAACGTGGACATGACGGCCAAGGCCTACTGTACCGACTGTCACCGCAACGTGCCGCACATGAGCAAGCTGCCCATCGCCAAGAGGAGCGCCGCCAATGAGTAGGAAGCATTTCGTCTTGTGTCTTTGTCTGTGTCTGGTTGCGGCCTTGGCTGTGGGCTGCGCCGAGATTTCCGAACCCGAAACCCCGACCTACAAGACCAACCTGCCCAAGGACACCATCGACAATTCCAAGTTCAAAGAGCCCCTGCCGTTGCATTACGAAACCTTCCTGCGCAACAACGAAGACACCATCATGACCGAGTACAAAGGCTCGGTGCCCTTCCACAAGAACGACGACGTGAACCCCCTGCCCAAGGGCTACAAGCACGCCCAGCCCTACCTGAAGAACCTCTGGATGGGCTACCCCTTCAGCTACGAGTACAACGAGACCCGCGGGCACACCTACGCCCTCACGGACATCCTGCAGATCGACCGCCTGAACCGCTATGACGAAAAGGCCGGTCTGCCCTCCACCTGCTACAACTGCAAGACGCCCAAGATGATCCCCTGGGTGGAGGAATACGGCGACGATTTCTGGGCCAAGGAATTCAACGAGTTCCGCACCCAGGTGGACCTGGACGACCACACCATCGGCTGCGCCACCTGTCACAATCCCGAGGACATGACCCTGCGCATCACCTCCGTGCCCCTGCGGGTGTATCTGGAGAAGGTGGGCAAGGACCCCGAGAAGCTGACCCGCGCCGAGCTGCGCTCCCTGACCTGCGCCCAGTGCCACGTGGAGTACTACTTTACCGACGCCAAGCACGGCCCCAAGGCCAAGCCCGTGTTCCCCTGGACCAACGGCTTCGGCTTCGAGGAGATGTACGAGTACTACAAGGACTTCGGCTCGGTGGAGGCCCCCGGCATGGAAGGCTGGTTCGCGGACTGGACCCACGCCGTGTCCAAGACGCCCATGCTCAAGGCCCAGCACCCCGAATACGAGACCTTCATCGACGGGACCCACGGCGCCGCCGGCGTGGCCTGCGCGGACTGCCACATGCCCTACACCCGCATGGACGGCAAGAAGAAGATCTCCAACCATCAGTGGACTTCGCCCCTCAAGACGCCCGAGGGCATCAACAACGCCTGCCGCACCTGCCATACGGACAAGACGCCGGAATACCTGAAGGAACGCGTCCTGGCCACCCAGGACAAGGTTTTCAAGCAGCTGCTGCTGGCCCAGGAGATCTCGGTGAAGGCCCACGAGGCCATCCGCCTGGCCAACGAGTGGGACGGAGCGCGCTCGCCGCAGTACGCCTCCCTCATGATTCAGGCCAAGGAGCGTTGCCGCAAGGGGCAGTGGATGTGGGACATGGTCTCGGCCGAGAACAGCGTGGGCTTCCACAACCCGGCCAAGGCCCTGGACGCCCTGGCCAGTTCCATGCGCTACAGCCAGGAGGCCGTGGACGCGGCCATGCAGGCTACGCAGTACGGCATTGCCGAGTCCCTGGAAGGCAACATCAAGGACATCGTGCCCCCCATCCTGAACCACAGCCGCAAGCTGCAGCAGAGCGCCGAGCACCTGGCCTCGCACAAGTGGCTGAGCTACCTGCCGCAGTTCCCGGAATCCGACCTGATCTGGAACCTGAACAAGCGGGTAGCCGGTACGCCTGAGGCCAAGTTGGGCGAATAGCCGCCGCAACGCGCACCGCGACACGCAGACATGACAGCGCTCCTCGGGGGACATCCCCCCCCGGGGGGCGCTTTTCATTTCCGGGGCGGAGCCAAGCTGCTGCCCACTGAAGTGAACACCACCAGAAGGCTTTCCGCTCGGCCGGGGCGTTGCGCCTGGGGACGGCCCAGGGCCAATATTGGCACTTGTTGCCCGCAGCGCTTTGGGTTAAGAGAAAGGGCTTGCCGGGATTTCCCCTTTTGCAGGGGTGAAAACCCGACAGGGCAGGAGCGGCCGGGCCTCGGCTCAGCCGCTCCGCAGCAGCGTGATGATGACCAAGCCCAGCAGCATGGAGCCGAGCCCCATGAACCTCAGAAAGCCCGGGGGCTTTTCGGCAAGGGAGCGCAGCAACTCCGGCATGCGCTCGGCAAACAGAAAATAGGGCAACCCTTCGAGCATGAACGCCAGACCCAGGGCCGTGAGGAACAACCGCCAGTCGAATTCCATGATCAGGAACTACCCTCTGACGGCTGCAATGTCCACCCGCCCAGGCGGATTGCTCGCAAAGGCCGTACTCACAAGGATTGTGCATGATCTCTTTCCAGTCATTGCAGGATAAGACCATTCCCGTGGCCCTGGTGGGCCTGGGCTACGTGGGGCTGCCTCTGGCCGTGGCCATGAGCCGCCACTTCAGGATCCTGGGCTTCGACGCCTCCCGGACCAGGATCGAGGAACTCAAGGTCGGCAAGGACCGCACCGAGGAGGTGGCGTCCGAGGCCATCAAGGCCTGCGACGTGGACTTCACCTGCGACGCCTCCCGCCTCAAGGAGGCCGGGGTGATCATCGTGGCCGTGCCCACGCCCATCGACCGCCACCGCCGCCCGGACCTGGCCTGCGTCACCGGCGCCTCCATCACCGTGGGCAAGAACATGAGCCGGGGCTGCGTGGTGGTCTTCGAGTCCACGGTCTATCCCGGTCTCACCGAAGAGGTCTGCATCCCGCTGCTGGAGGAGCATTCCGGCCTGGTCTGCGGCCGTGACTTCACCGTGGGCTATTCTCCCGAGCGCATCAACCCCGGCGACCGCGAGCACACCCTGGAGACCATCGTCAAGGTGGTGGCCGGGCAGGACGAGGCCACCACGGACCTGCTGGAACGGCTCTACGGCACCGTGATCACCGCCGGGGTGCACCGCGCCTCGTCCATCAAGGTGGCCGAGGCCGCCAAGGTCATCGAGAACACCCAGCGCGACCTGAACATCGCGCTCATGAACGAGCTGGCCCTGATCTTCGCCCGCATGAACATCGACACCAGCGAGGTCCTGGCCGCTGCCGGCACCAAGTGGAATTTCCTGCCTTTCCGTCCCGGACTCGTGGGGGGGCACTGCATCGGCGTGGACCCCTACTACCTGACCTTCAAGGCCGAATCCCTGGGCTTCCACCCCCAGGTGATCCTGGCCGGGCGGCGCATCAACGATTCCATGGGCAAGTTCGTGGCCGAGGCCGCCACCAAGCTCATGAACC
>CAZNSV010000015.1:0-18505 GCA_964575775.1 uncultured Desulfovibrionaceae bacterium | reverse complement strand
GTCATGGTGGAACTGTTGCACCAGGCCGGGCAGAGTACAGAGGCAAAGCGGCTCCTGGATACCATGGCACCTGTGCTCGCGGGCAGGGATGCCCTGGACACCGCGATTTTGGCCCGGCGGCTAGACAAGGAAGAGCAGGCGCATCGCTACTTCGAAAAGGCTGGGGAGGAGGTCTTGCAAGACCCGCGGGCGCTTCTGGAATACGCTCAGTGCAAGATGGCCCTGGCCGGAAAAGCCCTACGCGGGAAATCCGGGAAGGAGGTCAACCGTCGGCTGCTGCGCGAGGCCATGTCCCTGCTCGAACGAGTGCTTGCACTGGACACCGAGCGGGTGCGCCATGCCTGGGCCTGGCGGGAACTGAGCAGGGTCAAGAACTGGCTGCAGTATCCTCCGCGCGAGGTACGCGCAGCCCTGGAAGAGGCTGTTGCTCTCTGCCCAGAAGAACAGCGCTTTCGTGCCGACCTGGAGAGACTTGCAGCACGGCCCGCCCCCCACTGATCAACCCCCTTTTCCTCAGACCGACAGCACGTCCCCGGCGAACAGCTGCCGCACCTTGCGCAGTTTGAGCAGCTGCAGGTCCAGGTCCTCCAGCGCCACCCGGCACAGAGCCAGGGGGTTGATGTAGACCTCCCGCCAGTCCATGAGCAGCCGCGCCGTGTCCTCGGTCAGGTGCTCGATCTCCACGAATAAGGGGCGGATGTCCCGCGTCCGCAGCCCCTTCTTGGTCTCCCGGCTCCAGACCAGCTGGTCCTTGCCCGCAAAGGCTCGCCAGCGGGTGGACCACTGTGCCAGGACCTCCGGCCCGCCCAGGCAGGTCAACTCGTATTCCTCGGCCACGGACTGCGGCTGCCGCCCCTGCAGGGGGAGTTCCCGTACCTCGGTGCAGACCAGCCCCGCGGGCAGGCCAGGGGCCAGGCGCTCAGGCAGGGCTCCGGGCAGCACGCTTTCGCGCAGGAACACGTCGAAGTACTCGCAGTCGCTGTCCACCCCCACGGGCAGGGCCCGGCAGAAGGAGACCAGGGGCAGGGGGTGGTAGCCCTGGGAAAAGCTCAGGGCCAGCCGCGCCCGGCGCATGGCCCGCTCGAACACGCTCTGCAGCTCCAGCTGGCTCAGGAAGGACGCGGGGCCGGACTTGGCGTACCAGATGCGCAGGTGCTGGGCCTTGTGGTGTAGGCGGCGCTCCCCGATCTCGGGCAGGGTGGGCTGGGCGGCCGTACCGTCCTGTGCTGCCATGTCGGCACTGACCGGGCCGGTCTGCTGGTCCCGGGTGCCGCGGTTGGTGATTGTCCGGATTTCTCCCTGCGCGGCCTGCAGGGGCAGGGCCGAGTTGCGGCCGTCCAGGGTGCAGACCCCGCAGGAGCGGCAGTCGCCAAAGCGGCAGTCCGGGGTGCCCTTGGCCGCCAGGGCCCGACGGCGCTCGGCCAGCAGGAAGCGGGGCTCCACGCCGCAGGAGAGGTGCTCCCAGGGCAGGGGGGCTTCCGGGTCTCGCGCCCCCAGATAGGCATCCAGGCGGGGCGCGTCGAAACCGGTCTCGGCAAAGGCCTGGTGCCAGGCCACGAGGTTCAGGTGGTCGTTCCAGCTGCTGAAGAGCGCGCCCTTGCGAAAGGCGGCTTCCACCGCCGGCGCCAGGGCCCGATCCCCCCTTGAGAAGACCCCCTCCAGCCAGCTCATCTCCGGGGTGTGCCAGCGCAGCTTGAGGCGTTTAAAGCGGCGGAAGCGCTCCCGCAGATAGTGGATGCGCTCCCGGCACTCGGCCAGGCTGAGCTGCCGCTCCCACTGGAAGGGCGTGTGCGGCTTGGGAATGAAGGGCGAGATGGCGGCCGTGACCTGCAGGCGCTGCCTGGCCCCGGCGGCCAGGGCCGCGCCCTCCACCTTCAGGCAGAGGTCCAGGATGGCCTCCAGGTCCTCCTGGGTCTCGGTGGGCAGGCCGATCATGAAATAGAGCTTCACCGAACGCCAGCCGTGCTCGAAGAGCATGGCCGCGTGCTGCAGCAGACCGGCCTCGTCGATGCCCTTGTTGATCACGTCGCGCAGGCGCTGGCTGCCCGCTTCGGGGGCGATGGTGGCCCCGGTGCGCCGGATGCCCGCGATCTGCTCCATGATCTCGCCGCTCACGGAGCCCACGCGCAGCGAGGGCAGGGAGATGCCCACCTGCTCGGCCCGACAACGGGCCAGGCTCTGGTCGAAGAGTCCGCCCAGGGCCGAAAAATCTCCGGCGGACAGGGCCAGAAAGGACAGCTCGCCGTAGCCGCTGGCCGAAAGCCCCTGGCGGGTGATGGCGTCCAGCCGCTCCAGACTGCGCTCCCGCACGGGGCGGTAGACCATGCCCGCGTGGCAGAACCGGCAGCCCCGGGTGCAGCCCCGGGCGATTTCCACGGTGAAGCGGTCGTGCACGGCGTCGAAGGGCTGCGGCGGGGCGTCCGGGTAGGGCAGGGCGTCCAGGTCCCGGGCCAGGCGCTTCTCCACCCGCTCGTAGCCGGGCCGCAGGGGCGTGACCCTGCCGCCTTGCTCCACGAAGAACGCGGGCACGTAGATGCCGGGCTTGCCTGCCTGTTCCTCGAGAAAGCGCTCCAAAGTGAGGCCGCGCTCCCGGGCCTGGGCCATGTCTTCCAACAGCTCGGGCAGGATCTCCTCGCCGTCGCCCAGCACCAGCAGGTCCAGGAAGGGGGCCAGGGGCTCGGCGTTGAAGGCGCAGCCGCCACCGGCCAGGACCACGGGCAGCCGCCCCATGGGCTCCTGCAGCCGCTCCCGGCTGTGCAGTGGGATGCCCGCCAGGTCCAGCATGTAGAGCACGTTGGTGTAACACAGCTCGTGGGTCAGGTGGAAACCCACGGCGTCCAGCTCCCGCAGGGGGGTATCCGACTCCAACGTGCAGAGGGGCGCGCCGTGCTCGCGCAGGATGGCCGCCACCTCCTGGGAAGGCGCGAAGACACGCTCGGCCCAGAACTGGGGCAGCCGGTTCACGGCGTGGTAGAGCAGGGCCCCCCCGGTGTAGGACATGCCCACGGTGTAGAGGTCCGGAAAGGCCAGAGCAATGCGGGCGCGGACCCCGGCGGGGTCCTTGCGCACGGTGCCGGGCTCGCAGCCGAGGTAGTGGCTGGGCTTGGGGAACAGCGGGAGTAGGTGGCGCATGGGTGACAAGAAGGCCGCCTGTTTCCTGAAAGCCGGGACGCAGGCGGCCTGAAGGTTATGGTGTCCTGCGGCGCGCAAGGCTGCCGCACAGGGTGCGGCGTCGCTTACTTGCGGAACAGGGAGCCGATGTCGCTCACGCCGCCCTTGCCGCCTTTTCCGGCCAGACCGCCCAGTCCGGCCAGACCGCCGGGCGCGGAGAGAGTCAGGTTGCTGACGGCTTCGAGGTACTTGGTCTTCAGCTCCTCGGGGAAGCTTTTGTATTGGTAGAGCACGTGGTCCAGGCTGATTTCGCCGTTGAAGTCCTGCTCGAAGGGGTAGCCGAAGGGCAAGAGCAGCATCTGAGCGCCCTGCTGGGTGGGGATGGTCTGCAGGATGGCCACGTCCTTCATCTTTTTGTCTTCTTCGGAGTACTTGCCGAGGACCATGTCGCCGGTGATCAGCTTCACCAGGCGGATATCGTACGCCATGAGGAGTCTCCTTGGTGGGTTTGGCGGCTGCCTGCCGCGCGAGGAGCGCGAGACATCGCGCCTGCGGTTGCAGGGGCGCAGGGGCGCGCCCCGGAAAGCGTTGCCCATGAACTAGGTGCTGCCGGGCACTCTGTCAAGAACGCAATGGCCGAGCTTGAGAGACGCTCTCGATGGCGTTGCGGCTGTTGAGGAATTCATCGGCATTTGCAGCAACAATTTGATGGTCATGTGTAATGTGTTTCTGGCCACATTTTTGGGATGGGGTTAAATAGGGAAGTGCAATCTTAATCAGGAGTAAAGATAGAGATATAGATATAAACATAAATGTTAAAGCTGGCTGCCAGGCCGTGGATTTGGGAGGAGCATTTCAGAGTGATGTAGTAGATTTTTCAGAGTTCCCTCCTGCCAATGGGATCAACATGAGTAGTGGTAAAATATGGGATATTCATTTTGCAGGGTGGGAATTGAATAGTATGGCAAAATATAGTAGACATTTTTATTAATTGAAATTTATGAAAATTGCCTTGCCTTGTTTCTGAAGAATGGCTAGACATGTTGTCTGCTAAAATGCAAAAACGTAAATCCATTTGGGAGGTTGGCAGTATGCGCAGTTTGGTACAAAAAATCATTGTATGTTACATGGTTGTCTTCGTTTGTGCAATACATGCCGCGTATGCTCAGGATCAGGTTGGCAATGCCCAAACGCGCGCTGGGGAGTTGCAAACCTGGCGTGAGCAATGCAGCGACCCAAATCCTGACTTGCAATTGGCATATATCGAAGGAGCTATTGAAAGTGGCGATGTCTCCGTGCAGCGTATCTGTATCCGCCAGGCCCTTGAAAGTGATAATGCAGATGTGCGCAACCTTGGGCTGCGGGCCGCCCTGGCTGCCACGCAGCAGATAACCTTTTTCACAGAAATGCCCAAGGGCTTGGCCGCAGCCTACAAGGCCGCTGGAGACGACGAGCAGAAGTTGAAGAAAATTGCAGATACCACTACTGACAGGATATACCGACCCATACGAAATGGCATGATAGTTATTGTTGAAAGTGCGGCCATTGAAAAGGGACAATCGACCTGGTTTGTTTTGTGTGAAAACTCAAAAGCTGTTGATTATTACTCTGGTAAGGCCCTAGTTACAGGGGACAATATTAATTGGATTGGAGATATAAAAATCCTCGGTGGAAATACGTCCAAAAAGTGCACGATGGCCGTGTCGGCGCTGGCTGGGGGAAAGCTGCAAGGCGTGCTGGACTGCGAAGACGCTGAGCCTTTTGCCATTTCGGCTGACTTGCTCTAGCTGCGTGATAACCATCGCAGTGGAAGGCTGTTATGTATAGGCAATCTCATGCTGGTGGGCTATGTGTCGCAGTGCTGGCAGTATTGCTGCTGGTTGCGCTCGGGGGGGGGGCGTACGGGCAGCCCGTTGCCGAGCTCACTGCAGATCCAGGCAGCTTCATGGAAAGCTACGATAGCGCCGTTCCTGTTTCGGGGAGCACTGTCGTGGGGGTGCGGCTTGGCGAAGCAGATGGCACCGTCGCTGTCAGGGACACCCAGCTTGCGCTGCTCCCCACGGACGAGATCTGCGTTCGGAGCGTAACACGTGATGGACGCTTTTCGGCCAACAATATCTACAAGCTGTCAAGCCCTGCATCCAACCGGGACAGAGCCCGACTTTCGCCGGTGACGCTCAGCTACGCCCATGAGCTTTCCGCATATAAAAAGGATGACTTTGCGGTCGCAGCGTTCACTGCGCAAGGTGGTTCCTGCCAGCCGTCTGAGGCCATATACTTGCCCGAGTTGGCCAATCCCCAGAGACCATGGCAACATCTGACGATCCTGATAAACTCAGGGGCTCGATATAGCGTTTTGATTGTGGATAAAAGTCAACAGAAGGTTCTCTGCCAGCGTATAGCGCAAGGGCCGTTGATAGTTTACGATCAAAAGTGTCAAGTAGTTGCTGATTTACTATCAGAGGGGATCAACGATTTCACGCTGGTCATGGATGATGGTTTTGGGGATGAATCCGTCCCTTTTCAAGTGATGCTGCCGTCTCCGAGTCATTAGGAAGGTGCTATGAACCTTCCTTCGCTACGGGCCATGGTAGCCTTGTCATATCTTAAAGGCCTGATGGTACAGCGTCCAGTGATCTCTCTGTTTGGGTGTACCCTGGCGCTGACCATCGCTTTTGTCCTGCTGGTGATCTCAATTCCTGCAAGGCAGCCCTATATTGTTATAGACGCAATTTCCGAAATGCTGGCCTACCGAGTTTGTCGTCCCGGAATTACAGGTGTTCCATTGTTTGCGGCGAGCATGAGAGGAGATTTGACCAATTGCCCCTTGGCTAGCATGTCCCAGCCAAACAACGCAATCACGGGAAGGTTGGAGCCATATGTTGGCACCATTGTGACATACCGATATGCCCAGGGTGCTATTGCCATAGAAATCAATGGAGGCAGCAAGAGCGCCGGCTCACTTACCTTCGCCAACGGTAACATCTGTAGTTTGCCCTCACGAGTTTCAGTAACCATGGATACGCAAGGAAGGGTATTGCGTCCTTTGCCCATTGCAGGACCCGCTGAAATTGGCCGTGAGTTTGGCTCCGCCTCCACCATGAGAGCACAAGATAAACAGAGCAATGACTTCATGTATGGTGGGAGCGTCAAGGTTTATGGATACGCCATGTTATGGCCCTTCAAGGGTGCTTTGTACTCTTCAGGGGCGGACTTTTCCTTGCCCGCAGGTGGGCGGGTGACGTCGAACGATGATTTTAACCCGTTGACGGAACAATCCACGGCGGCCCCATGGTTTGGCATCGCCGAGCTCGACGAAAAGGGCTTTCGAATCTCGGCAACCACGGTTTCATCTGACCTACGCATGTACCGTCCCGGCGCAACAGGAGAAGTGGAAACCTTTGCACTCGGACTACTGACCCGCATCTTTTTTGACCCCAGCATGGCGATCATCTCCATTTTCTTGTGTGCGTTTTCATTCATCATGTCCCCGTTGGCAACTATGATGCGGCTCAAGAAGTAAGTTGCGGTAGGTGATGTGGCGATGTCTTGTGGTAAATTTGTTAAAATTGGTGCGCATGTTTTTTGTTTCTTGCTGAACTCTGTGGTCTCGCATGTTTGGTTGGTCTGTGGCTGATGAGGGCGATGTTTTTCGGGCGTAATCTTGAATAGTTTCGGAATGGCCACTATAAATCTTCTTGAAGTGGTTTGGCTCTTCAGTAGTTGTTTGCAGCGTTCGAACGGTAAGTTTTCTGGGTTGGTGGCTGGAGCATTGCTGTACTTGAGGGTGCTGAACTGGCCTTCATCCGCTCGAAATTTTTCACTTCGAGCAGCAACATGTTGAACAATTGGTGCTTTCTGTAAAGCTCAGGATGGGGCTATGACGCATTGCAAGTTACTGCTGTTCACTTTTCTCTGTTTGGCTCTATGTATCAGCGTTGTTGCGCACGCTGAAAGCATCTTGATTCGTACCAAGTCCGGAGTCGAAGGCCAAGGCTGGCTTTTTGGCGCACACGCAGGGGAAAAATGTTGGATTGCTGTGCCCGCTCATGTGGTGACTTCACCCGAAACAGGTAGCCTGACTCCTTTTTATTTCTTTGATAGCCGCGACAATACTGGCGAAAGTGCCATGCCAGTGGCTGCAGTATCGGACATGCAAAGCTCTGTTGTCAGCCGGGAAGCCTCTGACCTCGCATTTGCACGGGTATTGGAAGGTCGAAGCGACGGTCAGTGTCGTTCGCGTCTAGGACTCCCTTTGTATACGTATCAGGCCATTCTTGGCAAAAGGGATGGTTTTTCCGTCTCAAGCATGCACAAAACGAGCTTTGGAACATTTGACGTTACATTGGATCGAAAGTCCGTTGATAGTCATGGAGGGGCGACCATCGATTTTGTTGTTGAGGATGTCCCCACGAATAAACAATTCTTGCGCAAGGGCCTTAGTGGTGCGACCGTCGCCACTGTAGAGAATGGAAAAGTACAACCTGTTGCCATGGTTATACGGGTTCTGGAAGATGACAGAACGCTTCGTGCCTTGCGCTATGACTACATTAAAGATTTATTTTTCAGCCTGCGCTGGCCTGACGACCCGGCCTATCGTCAGGGTGCGGATGATGGGAGCTTGGACTATAAAGTTGTACACGCGAAGTATTTGCCCCTTGCCGGGGATGCAGGTGTTGATAGTCTGAAATCTGATGCAGGTTGCTGGAAGGCTTCGGCTCACGGCGGACAACGCATGGTAGAACTAGTCATCGAAGTTCGAGATGCGAATGCGCGGATTGAGACCCTTCATATCCACCAATCAGAACAATGCAATGGCCAGCCGGTAAAATACTTGCTGGATCAGCGTTCTTCATCTCGCGATGCCTGGGTGCATATTACTAGCGGCATTAGCCAATATGGTGACGAAGCTTCATGCCGTATCGCACTGTCTGGCCCAAGACAATTTCGAATACGCATGGAAGCCACGCAGCCCATTACTCTGTCTGGCCTGCGACTGCGGTGAGAGAAGAATGGATTGTTGCATCGTCATCTTCCCTCGTCGAAATGGTCGTATTTTTCAACATGCGCAGCTGGATATTGGCCTTGGGTCACTATTTGATGGATTAAGGTGCGGTGTTCCTGCTTCACCTGGGCTGAAATCATCCTGAAATTGCCACATTGCTGTTGCGTTATGAAGTTGTTGCTAAACGCAATGGCCAAGGAGCTCCGGGCCTTGCGCCGGTCCCGAGGCCGTGGGGCGGATCACTTTTCGTCCATGGCCCGCCTGAGCAGCGGCAGCACCGGCAGGGCCAGGAGCATGAACCCGCCCTGCAGGACAAAGCCCAGCCCGAAACGCCCCATGTCGCCGCAGACCCCGAGCAGGATGGGAATGAGCCCCATGCCCCCGAGCACACCCATGGGAATGACCAGGGAGATGACCACGTTGCGTTCGTCCGCCGGAAAGACCCGGGAGATGATGGCAAAGCCCGCCGGGAAGAACAGGACCGAGGCCAGGGGCTGCACCATGACCACCGCGGTCAGGCCCAGGCCGTGGGTCAGCCCCAGCAACAGGGTGCCCACGCCCGCGAGCACGAGGTAGAGCCCCGTGGTGCGCACGGCCCCGAGCTTGTCCGTGCAGATGCCCGCCGCGATGGCCGCCAGGGGGCTGAGCATGCGCGACAGGGCCAGCAGGGTGTTGGCCCGGTCCGGGTTGTAGCCGCGTTCGTCCACCAGGAACAGCGGCAGCATGCTGTAGGGGCCGATGCTGGCACCCACGGCAAAGCAGAACAGCAGCCCCAGGAGCCAGAACAGGGGCATGCGCACGGTGCGCCCCAGCATGCTGAAGTTGGGCGTTTTGCCTTTGAAATCGCCCCCTTTGCCCCAGATGCCGAAAAACAGGGCCGAGGCCAGCCCGGCATAGCCCAGGATGGTCATGATGCCGCGCCAGTCGGTGCCGCGCAGCAGCAGTTCGGCCAGAAGCGGGGCCAGGAACAGGCTGAGGTTGGGCGCCAGCTCGTGCACGGAAATGGCCTTGCCGTAGTCCTTGGGCGCCACCAGGCTGGTGACGGCGGCCATGCCCGAGGGGAAATAGATGCCCGAGCTGATGCCGAAGCAGAGCAGGGCCAGCTGCAGGCCCCAGGAGCTGGTGGCGTAGCCCACCCCCAGCAGGGAAAAGCCCATCCACAGGGCGGAGAGCGTCACACAGTGGCGGTGTTTCAGGCGCGAGGACAGAAAGCCCGAGGCGAGCAGCGCGCCGCCATAACCCAGGGAGACGAGGAGGAAGAGCCCTCCGGCCTGGGCGTGGCTGATGCCCAGGTCACGCTCCATGAGTGGCATGAGGGGCGAGAGGATGGCCCGCCCCAGGAAGTTCAGGGCAAAGACCCCAGTGATGCAGAGCAGCCAGGGCAGAGCCCGGCGAAACGCCGGCTCGTGGTAGGTGGAATTGGTATGCATGGGGCTCAGGATCCGGAAGGGTTGCCTTTACGTTGCGCAGGGCGCAGCAGAATACGGCGGACAGTGCGGCGGGAGGGGCTGGGAGTCGGACGCGGGACCACTGACCCAGGCTCGGTGCCCCTCCCGGGGGGCGGAGTTGCGGGCCCGGAGGCCTCGGCCGTGGCGGCGTGGGCCGCGTCGTGGAATTCTTCTTGATAGATGAGGAGCATGATGGTGGCAAAGCCCAGAATCAACGGGCCGTAGAGCATGCCCGCCAAGCCGAAGACCTGCACGCCCCCGAGAATGGCCAGGAAGATCCAGAACGGAGACAGGCCGTCCTTGCCGCCCATGAGCAGGGGGCGCAGGAAATTGTCGATGCTGCCCACCACCAGGATGTTCCAGAGAGCGAAGAACAGGGCCCACTCCCAGCTGCCCGTGAGCAGCAGATAGCCCGTGGCCGGGATCCAGATCAGGGCCGTACCCACCACGGGAATCAGGGAGGCGAAGGCCAGCATGGTGCCCCAGAACAGGGCGGGAATGCCCACCACGACCATGGCCACGCCCCCAGCCAGCCCCTGGACCATGGCCGTGAGCAGACTGCCCATGAACACCGAGCGCGCCACGCCGGAGACCTTCTCGAAGATGCGGTCCTCCTGCTCCTCCTTCAGGGGCGAGAGCTCCTTGACCCGCCGGACCAGCTGGCTGCCGTCGCGGATCAGGTAGAAGAGGATGAACATCATGATGAAGAAATGGGTGAGCAGCGAGGCCAGGTTGCCCAGGATTCCGGCGCCGTGGCGCAGAAAGGCCTCGCTGAGGATGCGCGCTGCCTCCAGGAGCTTGCTCTGCAGGTCCAGCTGTTCGAAATTCACGAAGGGCAGCCTGGTCTGCAGCCACTGCATGACGTCGGCGGTGCGGGCGCTCTGTTGCAGTTCCTGCAGCTTGCCGCTCTGTACCCAGTCCTTGATGGTGCTGCTCAGCTGCAGCCCCTGGTCGATGAGCGCGGCGAGGAACACGAAAAAGGGCAGCACGATGAGCAGGGCGATGAGCAGCACCAGCCCCATGGCCACCAGGTTGGCGCGCCCGGGCAGCAGCCGCGTCAGCCGCCGTTGCAGCGGCTGGAACAACGCCGCCAGGACGATGGCCAGGATGATGGGGTTGATGAAGGGCGTGAGGATGCGAAAGGCCAGGAACAGCGCCCCCACAAGGATGACCAGCAGGAACGGGCGCATGATGGCGTTGAGCTGCGCTGGGGTGTTGGGTCCGGTGGTCATGGTGGCCTGCCTGACAATGGCGCTGCAAGAATGCGAAGCATCCCGGATACGGTGATTCGGGGATTTGCGCAAGTCCCGCCGCCATGCAACGATTTTTCCGGCTCCCGGGGCAGTGGGCACCGAACCGGCACGGCGCGGCAGGACGATTGTCCAGTCCGGGGAACTGGTGTAGCATGTGCTGACAGACCACGCCGGGAGGCAACCGGCAGCAGGAGGAGCCCGGATCATGAGCGGACAGGACAAAGCCGAAGACCTGAAGAAGATTGTATTTTTTCGCGGTGGCTGCAAGGGGTGCCAGGCCTGCGTCTCCCTGCTGCCCGAGTGCTTCGGCTGGGACGAGGACGACGAGATGCCCTTTCTGAAAGAGGAGTGCGCCCCCGAAGCCAGCATCCGGGAGTGCATGTCCTATTGCCCGGAAGACTGCATCGACATCGAAGACGCGTGAGCCTCCAGGCGACCTTGGTGCCGGGTGGCGGCTCGGCATCCCGGAAAGGGCGGTTGCCATGAAGAAGAAGCTCCCCTTGCGGCAACGCCTCTTTCAGGCCCTGCGCGAACCGGTGGTGGCCGTGGCCGTCGCCGCCCTGCTGCTCTGGGTGGCCGTGCATTCCACCCTGGGCGTGCTGGACCAGGCCCGCCAGGCCCGCACCGAGCGACTGCTGCAGCAGGCCAGGGACTGCCTGGTCAGGCGGGCCGTGGTCAACAACCGCTACCCCACCTTCGCACCCGGGGGGCGCATCGACTGCAACCAATTGACCTACGACGTCAACGCCTGCCTCTGTCAGGCGGGAATCCTGCGCGATGCCTGGGGTTCCGAACTGCGCTACCTGGAGGGGCAAGACAACGAGGGGCAGGGCCTTGCGGGGCGCAAGATCCTGGACCTGGCCGCCCAGGTCACGGCCCCGGCCACGGAGGTGCGGCCGCTGCCCGGCTTCGACAGCGTCGCCGGGGTGGGACCGGCCTTCGTGCTGCTCAGCCCCGGTCCGGACCAGCAACTCGACCAGTGGGAATGCAAGGGGCGCCCCCTCTTTCCGGAAGCGGTGCGCGCCGCCACCCTCTGCGCCACCGGCCTGGGCACCGGTGACTCCGACGCCAGCGGCGACCTCCTGCTCATCACCCAGGCCGCCGAGCTCTGGCGCGCCCTGGGCGAGTGAGACGGCGCGCGTCCGTGGATTTACACGCCTGGCGTTCTCGCCTATAGACTTGTCTCGCGGTCGGGCCCCCGGCCCGGTACACCGCATGGACCTTCAAGCCGCAAGGACTTGCCAGCATGGGTAAACGACTTCGCGACGCCGTACGCGCCCTGCCGCCCCAGGCCCAGGCCGCGTTGCGGCGCAAGCTGTTCTACGAGCCGCTGATCCGGCACCGGGGGCTCAGCGCCGAAAACCCCGGCTTTTTCGACGCCGTGTTCTTCGAGGTGGTCACGCGCTGCAACTCGCGGTGCAGCTTCTGCGCCGCCTCCATCCAGAACGAGAAGCGCGAGCCCAGGAGCATGGAGTTCGCGCTCTACGCCAAGGTCGTGGACGAACTGGCCGAGCACGGCTTTGGGGGGCGCGTGGCCTGGCACGTAAACAACGACCCGCTGCTCTTCCCGGACCTGCCCCGCTTCGTGGCCTATGCCCGCGAACGCCTGCCCCAGGCCTGGCTGCAGGTCATGACCAACGGCATCCTGCTCAAGCCGGCCATTGGCGAGGCCCTCATCGCCGCCGGGGTGGACGACGTGCACGTGGACTTCTACCGCTCCCGCCCGGATCAGCCGCTCTATCCCGGGCTCAAGGCCTTCATCGAGGAGACCATCCCCAAGCACTTCCCGGTGCGGCAGGGGCACGTGCACCTGAGCGCCGACGGCCGCCGCAAGCTGACCTTCGAGATGGAGCAGCGCTTCCTGGGCGAGGTCATCTCCAGCCGCGGGGGCACCTCCCCCAACCGTCAGGCCCAGCCCGCCGAGATCGGGGGCTTCTGCATCCTGCCCTGGACCCAGTTCAACGTCACGGCCGACGGCCGCGTGAACAAGTGCTGCGCCGACTTCTACTTCGCGGACCCCATGGGCGACATGAACACCCAGGGCGTCATGGAGATCTGGCGCGGCAAGCCCTTCACCCACGTGCGGGAGCGGCTGTTGGCCTTCGACCGCCAGAGCCTGCCCAACTGCCGCCAGTGCGACTATTTCGGCTTCCCCAACAAGATCTTCCCCAACAAGCTCATGCGCGCGGTACGGCACCATTTCTTCACCTGCCGGGACGTGCACGAGGTGGAGGGGTGAGGAGGGGCACAGGCCGGGGCTGGTGGGGGTAGCTTCCCTTGATGATTACCCAAGCAACAAGGAGTGCTGCAATGGGAGTTTTTTTTCGTTCCGAGCAGAAGAGGGATGGCGTGCTCGATGTTCGGCATACGAGGGCAACGCATCGCCCACCAGGCAATGTCCCTTATCTAGTTGATAACTTGTGGGAATGGTCCCGCCCCGAGGGTTTTCCGTGCCGCAGGCGATCGGTCTTTGCGAGCCCTACAATTGAGCTGGCCAAACAAAACGGTCCCACTGGCGGCAATGTGTATCGCGTTGAGTTTTTAAGTAAGGCTTCAGTTGTGCAAATGGAAGATGAAGACGCACGATATCATCAGGACATTAGGGCATTGCAAAGGCTGGTCTTGGGTAAATTGGGACAGGAATGGGTCGATGGAAGTTGTGACGTCAAGCAGGGTTGTTCCTTGCTTTGGGTCCCTTGCCTTAGGCAACAGGAAGTTCAGGCAGTACTCGAGAGGACTTTTGAACGAGGCTTTATTGAAGATCTTTTAGGAGAAATTACGATATGGTCTTCAGCCAGGATGATTGAGGATTTTGCCAGTCCTTTGCCGTTTGGGAAAGGGGAGGTGTTCTTTGAAGCCGAACAATGGCGGCTTGTGGACCTGGCTTAGCCTTTTATTGCTGGCGCTTAGGAAATGAATTTTCCCGGTTGGGTTCAGTAGTTATTATGGAGTTTATTGTTTATCAGGTTTGAATTTCAAGGAGATCGCCCATGACGCTCTTGTCCTCGCAGGTGCAAGGCTACATCAAACGCTCGTCCTGGATCCGCAAGATGTTCGAGACCGGGGCCCAACTCAAGCAGCAGCACGGCGCGGACGCGGTCTGCGACTTCAGCCTGGGCAATCCGGACCTGCCCCCACCGGCCGAGGTCAAGGAAGCCTTGCTGCAGATCGCGGCAGGGGCGGACAAGCCCTTCGCCTTCGGCTACATGCCCAACCCCGGCTACCCCTTTGCCCGGGAGGCCCTGGCCGGTCTGCTCAGCCGGGAGCGGGGCGTGGCGGTGACGGCCCAGGACGTGATCATCACCTGCGGCGCCGCGGGCGCCATCAACGCCTTGTTCCGGGCCGTGCTCGACCCCGGCGACCTGGTCCTGGGCGTGGCCCCCTATTTCGTGGAGTACGGCTTCTATGTGGAGAACCACGGCGCGAGCTTCGAGGCCGTGCCCGGCAATCCCGAGGACTTCTCCCTGGACCTGGCGGCCCTGGAGGCGCGGCTGGACGCCAACCCCGACGAAAAGATCCGGGCCCTGCTCATCAACTCGCCCAACAACCCCACGGGGCAGGTCTACACCGAGGCGCAGATCAAGGAATTGGCCGCGCTGTTGACCCGGGCCTCGCAACGGCGGGGGCGCCCCATCTTCCTGATCGCGGACGAACCCTACCGCTTCCTGGCCTTCGACGGGGTGCAGGTGCCCAGCGTGCTCGGACACTACCCCTACAGCGTGGTGGTCAGCTCCTTTTCCAAGAGCCTGTCCCTGGCCGGGGAGCGGGTGGGCTACGCCCTGCTGGCCCCGGACATGCCGGGCAAGGCGGAGCTGGCCGAGGGTGTGATCCTGGCCAACCGCATTCTGGGCTTCGTCAACGCCCCCGCCATTGGCCAGGTGCTCATGGCCAAGTGCCTGCACGCGCAGGTGGACGTGGGGATCTACGACGCGCGGCGCAAGGCCATGGCCCGGGTGCTCACGGACGCGGGCTACGAGTTCACCATGCCCAAGGGCGCGTTCTACTTCTTCCCCAAGGCACCTGGGGGCGACGACGTGGCCTTCATCCAGCGCCTGCAGGAGCAACTGGTCCTGGGCGTGCCGGGCTCGGGCTTCGGCTGGCCGGGCCACTTCCGGCTGACCTTCTGCGTGGCGCAGGAGGTCATCGAGCGCAGCGCCGAGGGCTTCCGCAAGGCGCGGGGATAGTCCGGCGCGGAAGATTGAGCGCGAGAAGCAATTCAAGCGAGAGAAATGAAAAGGGCGGCCCTGGGGCCGCCCTTGGTCGTGCAAAGAGCCACGGGATTCACGTCTTGGGTCGTGCCCAGCCTGCAGTCAGCGCCACCCCCGCCACAAACACCCCATACGCAATCCGATACGCCCCCCAGTCCACCCCAGGCAGCAGGGGGCGCACCAGGGGGCTGAATTCCGGCACGAACCAGCACAGGTGCTCCAGCGCGTAGTTGTCCGCCGTGCAGAGTTCCAGGCCGCTCTGGCCAAAGGCCAGCCCCGTGAAGCCCACCCAGGCCGAGAGCAGCAGCACCCCCAGGCCGAGCAGGCGCCGCGTCCAGGCGGCTTCGCGTTCCTGCAGCGCCAGGGCCAGGGCCAGGGACGCGGGCAGGCTGGCGAAGAGGAAGAAGCGCGGCCCCCAGAAAAAGCCGCCGTACCACGCCCACCAAGGCGCGTAGACCAGGATCAGCCCCCCGAGAAAGGCGAGCCATGCGCCGGGCACGCGCCCCTTGCGCAGCAGCACCAGCCCGGGCGTGAAGAACAGCAGCCCCTTGCCGCTGGAAAAGAGGATGGCGTAGAGCCCCAGCAGAAAGGGGTAGCTGAAGCCGGGCAGGCCGGAGAAGGGCAGCAGGGTCCGGGCCCCGTGCTCCCCGCCGTAGCCCGTGTGCAGCAGCGCCCCCCGCACCAGCAGGTTCTCGGCCAGCAGGCCCAGGGCCCCGAGCAGCACCGGGAGTAACAGCAGGGGGCGTCGCTCCCGGATGGCCGGGACCAGACAGCCCAGGGCCATGGCGGGTAGGGCGGCCGGGGTGTTGACCACGGCCAGGGTCAGCAGGGCGCAGGCGGTCTTGAAGCGGGTTGGAAGCAGCAACAGGCCGCTCCCGGCCAGGCAGAGGGTCAGCACCTCGCCGTAGAAGCCCAGCAGGTGGTGCGGGAGCATGGAGCACAGGGTCAGGAGCAGGAGAAAGCTGCCCAGTTCCCTCGGCGTGAGGCGGTCGCGGAAGTGCCGCGCCAGAAAGAGAAGAAAGCCGCAGAAGAAGAAGAGGTTGGCCCGGGCCACCCACCACTCCGGCCCCAGGACGAGCTTGCCCAGCAGATAGAAGGGCGCGGCGGCAAGGGGCAGGACGTGGGAGTATTTCATGGGGTGCAGGCGCCCCTCTTCGAGCAGGGAGCGCAGGGCCAGGAAACGCTCTGCGCCGTCGCCGGACAGGTTGTGTGGGGCGAGGAAAAGCAGTATGCCCAGGCCCAGGAGCAGGAACAGCAGGTCGAGGCGGGGGACGGTTCGGGTCATGGGGCACCGGCACAGGCCGAGGGTTTGGGGTGCGAGGCTGCGACGGATGATGCGCCGGACCACCGCGCGGCGTCAAGACCGGACTCCCGGATGGGCGCGCCCCTTGGTGGGGAATGCCGGGCAACGCTGCGCTTCCTGGTGCTTGCAAACGGGCGGGCACCCGTCCCGAGGGGATTTTTTCGGCGCGTAAGGGCTTGACTTCCCGGCTCCGGCGGAATAACCATCGGCGTTTCACCTCTGCGCAGAGAGTATATGATGTTCGACAGCCTTTCAGATCGCCTCAACGACGTCTTCAAGCGGATCCGCGGCCAGGCCCGGCTGGATGAGACCAACATCCAGGCCGGCTTGCGCGAGGTGCGTCTGGCCCTGTTGGAGGCCGACGTCAACTTCAAGGTGGTCAAGGATTTCGTGGCCCGGGTGCACGAGCGCTGTCTCGGGCAGGACGTGCTCAAGAGCCTGACGCCGGGGCAGCAGGTCGTCAAGATCGTGCACGAGGAGCTCATCGAACTCCTCGGCGGCGAGCAGCAGGGCCTGGAGCTGCGCGGCAAGCAGCCCGCCGTGATCATGTTGGTGGGGCTGCAGGGCTCGGGCAAGACCACCAGCGCGGCCAAGTTGGCCCTGCATCTGCGCAAGAACAAGATCAAGCCCTACCTGGCCCCGGCGGACGTCTACCGCCCCGCGGCCATCCAGCAGTTGCAGACCCTGGCCCGGCAGTTGGACGTGCCGGTTTTCGGCTCCACCACGGAGATGAACCCCGTGGACATCGCCAAGCAGGCCGTGGCCGACGCCAAGGAGCGGGGTTGCGCCGTGGTGCTGCTGGACACCGCCGGTCGCCTGCACGTGGACGAGGCCCTGATGCAGGAGTTGGCGGCCATCAAGGCGGCGCTCAACCCGCAGGAAATTCTCTTCGTGGCCGACGCCATGACCGGTCAGGACGCCGTGACCGTGGCCGAGCGCTTCAACGAGCTGCTGGGCGTGACGGGCATCGTGCTGACCAAGATGGACGGCGACGCCCGCGGCGGCGCGGCCCTGTCCATCAAGGCCGTGACCCAGAAGCCCATCAAGTTCATCGGTGTGGGCGAAAAACTTTCCGAGCTGGACGTCTTCCATCCCGACCGCATTGCGGGGCGCATCCTGGGCATGGGCGACGTGCTCAGCCTCATCGAAAAGGCCGAGACCACCTTTGCCGAGGGCGAAGCCGAGGACATGGCCAAGAAGTTGGCCAAGGCCGAATTCGATTTCGAGGACTTCCGCACCCAGATGCGGCGGCTGAAGAAGCTGGGCTCCCTGGAAGGGTTGATGAAGCTCATTCCGGGCATGGGCGAGCTGCGCAAGAAGCTGGGCGAGGTCCAGATGCCGGACAAGGACATGGCCCGCATCGACGCCATCATCAGCTCCATGACCATGCAGGAGCGTCGCCAGCCCAACATCATCAACGAGAGCCGCAAGCAGCGCATCGCCAGGGGTAGCGGGGTCAAGCTGGACGAAGTGAACCAGCTGATCATGAATTTCGAGAACATGCGGCAGATGATGAAGAACATGCTCGGCGGCAAGGGCAAGAAGGGCAAGATGCCCCAAATGCCCAAGGGACTCCCCGGCCGGGGCGGCATGCCCGGCATGGGTGGTCTGCCCGGCATGGGCGGCTTGCCCGGTATGGGCGGCATGGGCGGAATGCCCGGCCTGCCCGGCATGGAGAACCGCCCCACAGGCAGTAAAGCAACGAAAAAGAAGAAGGAAAAGCGCAAGAAGCGCAAGAAGCGCTAGTCCGGTCTCCGGCCGCGCCTTTTCCGAGCCAACCCCAATCATTGCAAGGAGATTCACAGACATGTCCGTAGCCATCAGACTGACCCGGATGGGTTGCAAGAAGCGTCCTTTCTACCGCATCGTGGCCATGGATTCCAAGACCAGGCGCGACGGCCGGGCTCTGGAATACCTGGGTCACTACAACCCCATGGTCGAGCCCGCGGAGATCAAGGTGGACGAAGCCAAGCTGCAGCAGTGGCTGGACCAGGGCGCTCAGCCTTCCAACACCGTGCGCGCGCTGATTCGCAAGAGCAAGGCCGCCGCGGCCTGAGTCGGCCCTGCGGCGTCCGTTCCGCGTCCCGACGGCGGGGTAGCGGGGGCGTTACCGCTTCCTGAACCGCGCCCGACGTGGCGGCCGCCCCGTCCGCGACCGCCTGGCAGGACGTGATCAC